>NZ_JADDIL010000043.1:0-76105 GCF_020826795.1 Microtetraspora sp. AC03309
CAGCCCGCCCGCCCGCGCCGTGCCGTTCAACCGGCAGATCACCGGCTTGGGGCTGTCCCAGATGAGGGAGAGGATCTCGGGGAAGGCCCCCGTCACGGGCGCGGCCCCCGGACCCGTGGCCCGCGCCGCGCGCTGCTCCTTGAGGTCGGCGCCCGCGCAGAACACCGGGCCGGTCCCGGTCAGCACGATCACCCGCACGACGGGATCGGCCAGCGCGGCGTCCAGGGCCTCCCTCAGCTCGCCGAGCAGCCGGACCGACAGGGCGTTCCGGTTGGCCGGGGAGTCGAGGGTCAGCGTGTGGACGCCGCCCGCGGTCTCACGGTGTACCAGCGATGTCATCGGCATGCTCCTCGATCACGGCGTCGATCACGGCGAGTACGGCTCCCGCCTCGACCTGCCGTCCGGCGACGGCGTCGAGCGCGGTCACGGTCCCCGCGCCAGGGGAGACGATCTGGTGTTCCATCTTCATCGCCTCAAGGACGATCACCGGCTGGCCCGCGGTGACCCGGTCCCCGGGTTCGACGTCGACGCGAAGGACCGTACCCGGCATGGGCGCGAGCAAGGATCCCGGCTCGATCCGCTCCGCCGGTTCCGGCAGGCGTTCGAGCGGAGCCAGCCGTACCGGGCCGAGGACGGAGTCGACGTGCGTGACGCCGGGACAGCGGGACACGGCGAACGCGCGGCGCACGCCGGACACCGACAGCACGACCTCGCCGGGCGTCGCCGACACCAGCTCCACGCCGTCGAAGCCGTCGGCGGCCAGCCCGTCCCGGGTGACGAGGTAGGCGATCTCGATCCGCTCCCCTGGGTCCCCGGGGAGCGCGAACGCGGCCCGCTGGGGCTGCGAGACGACGTTGCGCCAGCCGCTGGGCAGCCCGCCGAGCACCCCGCCGGCCGCCCTGGCCGCCGCCCGGTTCGCCGCCGCCCCCGCGAGCGCCGCGGCCAGCGCGGAGACCCGTACGGCGTCCGCGTCCGCGAGGGGCGGGGACGCGGGGAGGGCGTGCCGATCGAGGAAACCGGTGTCGGTCTCACCCGCCAGGAAGGCGGGATGGCGCAGGACGTTGACCAGCAGCTCGCGGTTGGTCACCGGGCCGTGGATGCGGGCCCGGGCGAGCGCCGCGGCCAGCCGCCGCGCCGCCCCCGCCCGCGTGGGCGCGTACGCGATGACCTTGGCCAGCATCGGGTCGTAGTGCGGGCTGACCGCCGAGCCGTCCACCACGCCCGAGTCGAGGCGGAGCCCGCCGTCGGAACGGAACTCGGCGTCCACGCCTGGAACCTCGAAACAGTGCAGGACGCCGGCCTGCGGCCGCCAGTCCCGCGCGGGGTCCTCGGCGCAGAGGCGGGCCTCGATCGCGTGGCCGACCGGGCTCGGGGGGAGGCCCGGCAGCGGGGCGCCCTCGGCGATCTCCAGCTGGAGCCGGACCAGGTCCACGCCGTAGACGTACTCGGTCACCGGGTGCTCGACCTGGAGGCGGGTGTTCATCTCCAGGAAAGCGACGGTGCCGTCCTTGACCAGGAACTCGACCGTCCCCGCGCCGACGTAGCCGATGGCCTGGGCGGCCTTCACCGCCGCGTCGGACAGCTCCCTGCGCAACTCGGGGGAGACGGCGGGGGAGGGGGCCTCCTCGATGATCTTCTGGTGGCGGCGCTGGACGGAGCACTCGCGCTCGCCGAGGGTCCACACCGTGCCGTGGGAGTCGGCCACGACCTGCACCTCGATGTGCCTGGCGTGCTCGAGCAGGGGCTCGGCGAAGACGGTGCCGTCACCGAAGGCGGCGAGGGCCTCCCGCCGCGCCGACTCGACCGTCTCGGCCAGTTTCTCCGGGTCGCGTACGATCCGCATCCCGCGCCCGCCGCCGCCCGCCGACGCCTTCACGAGCAGCGGGACGTCCGGGCGGGCGTCGCCGTCGAGATCGTGGGTCGGGAGCACCGGGACCCCCGCGGCGGCCATCAGCGCCTTCGCCTCGATCTTGGCGCCCATCGCGGCGACGGCCTCGGGAGGCGGGCCGATCCAGATCAGGCCCGCGTCGAGCACGGCCCTCGCGAAACCGGCGTTCTCGGAGAGGAAGCCGTACCCGGGATGCACGGCGTCGGCGCCGGACGCCAGGGCCGCCTCGACGATCTTCGCCGCGTCCAGATAGGACATCGGATCGCCGAGCCGTACCGCCTGGTCGGCCTCGGCCACGTGCGGCGCGTCCGCGTCGGCGTCGGAGTAGACGGCGACCGTCTCGACGCCGAGGTCCCGGCAGGTCCGGAACACCCGCCGGGCGATCTCCCCGCGGTTGGCGACCAGCAGCCGGTGGATCATCACCATCACGCCCTCACATCCGGAAGACGCCGAAGCCCGCGGGCTCGGCGGCCGGAGCGTTCCCGATCGCGGACAGGCACAGCCCGAGGACGGTGCGGGTGTCCCTCGGATCGATCACGCCGTCGTCGTACAGCCGTCCGGAGAGGAAGAACGGCAGCGACTCGGCCTCGATCTGGGCCTCGACCATCTGCCGCATGGCGGCGTCCGCCTCCTCGTCGTAGACCTGGCCCCTGGCCTCCGCGGCGGCCCTTCCGACGATGGACAGCACGCCCGCGAGCTGCGCCGGGCCCATCACGGCGGACTTGGCGCTCGGCCACGAGAACAGGAACCGGGGATCGTACGCGCGGCCGCACATGCCGTAGTTGCCGGCGCCGTAGGAGGCGCCCATGACGATCGTGATGTGCGGGACCGTCGAGTTGGACACCGCGTTGATCATCATCGCGCCGTGCTTGATGATGCCGCCCTGCTCGTACTCCCTGCCCACCATGTAGCCGGTCGTGTTCTGCAGGAAGACCAACGGCGTACGCGACTGGCCGGCGAGCTGGATGAACTGCGCGGCCTTGCGCGCCTCCTCGCCGAACAGCACGCCCCTGGCGTTGGCCAGGATCCCGATCGGGTGGCCGTGCAGGGCGGCCCACCCGGTGACCAGGCTCGATCCGTACAGCGGTTTGAACTCGTCGAAGTCGCTGCCGTCCACGACCCTGGCGATGACCTCGCGCGGGTCGAACGGGATCTTCAGATCCTCGGGGACGATGCCGAGCAGCTCGTCCTCGTCGTAGCGGGGCGGTGGCGCGGCGGCGGCAGGAGCGGGCCCCGCCTTGCGCCAGTTGAGCCTCCTGACGATCCGGCGGCCGATCCGGAGCGCGTCGTACTCGTCGGCGGCCAGGTAGTCGGCCAGCCCGGAGACGCGGGCGTGCATGTCGGCGCCGCCGAGCGACTCGTCGTCGGATTCCTCGCCGGTCGCCATTTTCACCAGGGGAGGCCCGCCGAGGAACACCTTCGCCCGGTCCTTCACCATGACGACGTAGTCGCTCATGCCGGGCACGTACGCGCCTCCGGCGGTCGAGTTGCCGAAGACCAGCGCGATCGTCGGGACGCCCGCCGCGGACAGCCGGGTCAGGTCGCGGAACACCTGCCCGCCGGGGATGAAGATCTCCTTCTGGGCCGGCAGGTCCGCGCCGCCCGACTCGACCAGGTTGACGAGCGGGAGCCGGTTGCGCAGGGCGATGTCGGCCGCGCGGAGGGACTTGCGCAGCGTCCACGGGTTGGACGCGCCGCCGCGCACCGTCGGATCGCTGGCGTTGATCACGCATTCGACGCCCTCGATCACCCCGATGCCGGTGACCACGCTCGCGCCCACGGGGTAGTCGGTGCCCCAGGCCGCCAGCGTGGACAGTTCGAGGAACGGGGAGTCCGGGTCGAGCAGGAGCTCGATCCGCTCGCGGGCGAGCAGCTTGCCGCGCGCCCGGTGCCGCTCGACGTACGTGGCGCCGCCGCCCGCCACGGCCGTGGCGTGCTCGGCCGAAAGCTCGCCGAGCCGGGCGAGCATGGCCTCACGGCGCGTGCCGTACTCCCGGCCGGAGGTGTCCAACCGGCTCGTCAAGGTCGCCATCGCGCCACCGAACCATGTTCTGCCACGGGGTAGATCCTGCTCGGAAAGCGTCGCACACGTCAACGCGGGTCAGCCGCAGTGGGACCAGGCGCTGGTCCACGTGGCGCTGCCGTACCCGCCTCCCCACATGACGCAGGCCTTCTTCGCGGCGAGCCTGAGCGGGCCCGCGTAGACGGTGTACGAGGCGAAGGAGCTGGAGGAGGAGCCGCCCTTGACCTTCAGGACCGCACCCATCCTGATCTTCCCGGGGACCACGTACTTCGACATCGTGATCACGCAGTTCTTGCCCGTGGAGGCGTTGTAGAGCAGGTAGATCGTCGCCTTGCCGCTCCACGAGTGGGAGTCGATGACCCCGAAGCCCGACCCGCAGACGCCCTTCGCCGTGTACGGGTTCAGCTTCTTGGCCGGAGTGGCCGACTTGGTCGGCGTGGGGGTCTTGGTGGGGGTCGGCGCGACGGTCTTGGTGGGCGCCGAGGTCTCCTCCGTCGACGGCGGGATCACCACGACGCTCGGTTCGGGAGCCGACGACGCCGTGGGCTTCGGCGTCGTGGTGCGGCTCCGCACCGGACTGCGCGCCGGCTCGGGCGGCGGCGTACGGCGGTGCGCGGGGACGCCGGTGAGAGAGCCGGACGGGGATGCCTTGAGGGCGGGCGGAGACGTGCGCGGCCTGGACGGGGGAGGGACGACCTTGCTCACCGGGGTGGCGGACGCCGAGCCGCTCGCCTGCGCCACGGGTGTCCCCGGCTGCTCGTTCGCCATGTTGGCCGTGGTCCTGCTGGTCACCAGGGTCGCTCCGGCGATCGCCGCCACCGCGACCGCGCCTCCCACGCCCGCGAGGATCGGCAGCCGCCGTCCCGGCCTGCGCGCGGCGCCCTGCGGTCTCTCCGTCGCGGGCCGCGGGCGCGCGGCCGGTGCCGTCGGTGCCATCGGCGCCGGTGTCGCCGTCGGCGTGGTGGCCTGGCCGGTGAGCGCACCGACCAGGTCGTCGGCGGAGGGGCGCAGCGCGGGGTCCTTCGACAGGCACGCGCCGACGAGCTCGCGCAGCGGCGAGGCGAGCGCGCTCAGATCGGGTTCGGTGTTCAGGATGCGGGTGATCACGGACGGGATCGAGTCGGCGCCGAACGCGGGGGTCCCGGTCGCCGCGAACACCATGGTGACGCCCCACGCGAAGACGTCGGCGGCGCCGGTCGCCTCACCGCCGGAGAGCAGCTCAGGAGCGAAATAGGACGGGGTCCCCATGGTGGCGCCTGTGGCGGTCGCCTGCGGCGAATCCAGCGCCCTGGCCACGCCGAAGTCGATCACGACCGGGCCCTCGGGACCCATCAGGACGTTGGCGGGCTTGAAGTCGCGGTGGGTGATCCCCGCCCGGTGGATGGCGGCCAGGGCGGTCGCCGTGCTGATGGCCAGGCGTTCGAGGGCCGCGCCCCTGCGCGGACCCTCCATGTCCACCAGCTGCCGGAGCGACGGACCGGGGACGAACTCGCTGACGATGTAGGGCTGGTTGCCGACGAGATCGGCGTGGAGGACGGGTGCCGTGCAGAAGCGGGCGACCCGCTGGGCCAGGGCGACCTCCCGGAGGAAGCGGTGCCGCGCCTCCTGGTCGCCCGCCAGGCGGGTGTGCAGCAGCTTGACCGCGACCTGTTCGCCCTCGGGGCCCCGGCCGAGGTAGACGATCCCCTGACCGCCCTCTCCCAGCCGGTCCACGAGTTCGAATGGCCCCAGCCGCGCCGGATCACCTTCCCCCAGTGCCATCTTGACCCCGTTTTCCCCAATTAGCGTGACAAGAGAGGAAAACGCTACCAGTGATGAAGGAGGGGATGTTTAGATTGCCTTACCGGGGTTCAGGAGATTCAGCGGGTCGAAGACCTGCTTGATCCCGTGCTGGATCTCGGTCGCCAGGGGACCGGACTCCAGGGCGAGCCAGCGGCGCTTGAGCAGGCCGACGCCGTGCTCTCCGGTCAGCGTCCCGCCCAGCGCGAGTGCCTCGCGGAACACCTCGTCGGCCGCCGCCCACACCTCCGGCGGGGGCTCCTCCAGGCCGCGCTCGAAGATGAACACCGGGTGCAGGTTGCCGTCGCCGGCGTGCGCCACCGTCGCGATCACCACGTCGTGCCTGGCCGCCGCGGCCTCGACCGCCCCGATCATGTCGGGCAGCACGGACCTCGGCACGCAGACGTCCTCGACCAGGCACTGCCCGAGGCGCTCCTTGGCCTGGTAGGCGAGCCGCCGTACCCCGACCAGCTCCGCCGCCTCCTCGGGCGAGCCGGACAGCGCCGTGAAGGACGCGCCGTTCGCGTCGCACAACTCGGCCATCCGCGCGGCGACCTCCTGGCTGTCCGAGGCGTCGGACTGCGCGATCAGCATCGCCTTCGTGCCCGGCTCCAGGCCGATGTTCTTCCAGTCGTCGATCGCCTTGAGCGTCGTGCGGTCCATCAGTTCGAGCAGCGACGGCTGGCATCCGGCGGCGATGATCGCCGAGACGGCCGCCGCCGCCTCCCGCAGTGAGGTGAACTCCGCCGCGACCGTCGCCACCTCGGCCGGAGCCCGGCGCAGCCGCACGGTCGCCTTCGTGATCACCCCGAGGGTGCCCTCCGAGCCGACGAACAGCCCGGTCAGGTCATAGCCCGTGACGCCCTTGACGGTCCGGCGGCCCGTGTTGAGCACGCGCCCGTCGGCGAGCACGACCTCAAGGCCGAGCGCCGAGTCGCGGGTCACCCCGTACTTCACGCAGCGCAGGCCGCCCGCGTTCGTGGCCAGGTTCCCGCCGATCGTCGAGATCTCGTACGACGACGGGTCGGGCGCGTACATCAGCCCGTGCTCCCGCGCCGCGCGGTCCAGATCGGCGGTGATCACTCCGGGTTCGACGACCGCGATCTCGTCGTCGGGCGACAGTTCGAGGATCGACGTCATCCGGTGCAGCGACAGGATGACGCTCCCGTCCATGGCCGTCGCCGCGCCCGCGAGACCCGAGCCCGCCCCGCGCGGCACCACCGGCACCCGGTGCTCGGTGGCCCACCGCATCGTGGTGACCACGTCGTCCCGCGACTGGGCGAGCACCACTCCCAGCGCCTTGCCCGGCCGCAGGAAGGTGCGGTCCCTGGCGTACGACTCCGTGACGTCGGGATCGGTCAGTACCCGTCCCTCGGGCAGCGCGGCGATGAGCTCTCTCACAAAAAGGGACTTTACGGCCACCGCGCCCTCTAGGCGAAAAGAACCGCAGGTAGGAAGCCCGGCGGCGGCCCGCGACCTGCCCGGAACGGCGTCCGCGCAGGTCGGCCCGTAGGCCGCCCGCAGGTCGGAACGGTGTCCGCGCAGGTCGGGCGGCGGTTCGATCCCGGAGAGATCACGGTTTGACAAAGTTCGATCTACGCTATTTACGCTTCCTTTACTTCCTCCTTATCGTCCGCTTTGCGGATTCCGAGGCGGCTTCGCCGCGGGACCCCCAGGCCAGGCGCGCGCTCATCCCGGTGCGCCTCGTGACGCGCCCGGTGACCCCGGGCGGGGAAGGGATCTTGTTGTCCAGGAGACTCAGGCGTCTCGTCGCGGTCGTGCCCGCTCTTGGGCTGGCGGCGGCGGGACTCGCCACAGCAGGTGCGGCCACGCCCCAGGCGAACTACCAGCCTTCGGCGAAGGACCACTACATCAACTACGCGCCGCCGCGTGTGCAGAGCGACGTCACCGACACGTCCGAAGAGGTCCCCTCCAAGGGGGCGAAGCGCACCGCCGCGCTCGCCAAGGAGATCGACCACAAGTTCGCCAGCGGCAACCCGGTCGCCGCGCGGGAACTGGTCAAGAACGAGAAGCGAGCGATCAGGACCGGTCAGAACCCCTTCGACTTCATCTACAAGAAGTCGAAGACCACCAAGACCGCCAAGCTGCTCACGCTGCTGGTCGAGTTCAACGACCAGGCGAACGACGACTTCTCCGGCTGGACGCACCCCAAGACGATCGACGACGTCGACGACTGCGTGACCGAGCCGGCCGGCACCAAGCTGAACGGACCGCTCCACAACACCATCCCCAACCCGGCCGACGCGGCTGGGGGTGGCAAGGACAACAACTCGATGTGGGTGTCGGACTTCGACAACGCCCACTACAACAAGATGCTCTACAGCTCGGAGGGGATCACCACCCGGGTCCGCCCCGACCTGACCGACCCCAGGGACGGTAAGAAGGGCATCGACATCTCCGGCTCCACCATGAAGAACATGTACGAGGAGCTCTCGAAGGGCGCGTACACGGTCTCCGGTGAGGCGGTCGGCTGGATCAAGGTCCCGCACTCCGAGGCGTGGTACGGCGCGGGCAAGTGCGGCTCCGCCATGCAGGACATGTCCGGTCACCCGGACAACCCGCGCGGCGCCGCGCAGCTCCCGGTCGACGCGGTGAACGCGCTGGCCGCCGCGAACCCCTCCTTCCCGTGGGCGGACTACGACAAGGAGGACGTCTCCGACGCCGACGGTGACGGCAACTACGACGAGCCCGACGGCGTGATCGACCACCTGGTCCTGATCCACGCCGGCGAGGACAAGTCCGGCGGCGGCGGCGCGGAGGGCACCTTCGCCATCTGGGCGCACTCCAGCGACGTGACCGGCGGCTACACCGTCCCGGGCACCAGCGTGAAGATCTCCAACTACATCGTGCAGCCCGAGGACTCCGGGGTGGGCGTCTTCGCCCACGAGTACGGCCACGACCTCGGCCTGCCCGACCTGTACGACTCCACCGGCGGCGGCGACTCCGACGTGGACTTCTGGGACCTCATGTCCAGCGGCTCCCACTCCGGGCCGATCTTCCAGTCGCTGCCGACCCACATGGGCCTGTGGGACAAGTGGGTGCTCGGATGGGCCAACCCCAAGACCCTCAACCCCGGTGACGGCACCAAGGTGGTGACCGTCGGGCAGAGCTCGCGTACGCCCAAGGGCACCGAGGACGGCGTCCGGATCAACCTGCCGGACAAGCACATCGTCATGACCACCCCGCACAGCGGCTCCAATGTGTGGTGGTCCAACAGCGACCAGAACTGGGCCGACTCCAAGCTGACCAGGGCGGTCGCCGTCCCGGCCGGCGCGGACAAGAAGTTCTGGTGGTGGACCGACTACAGCATCGAGTCCGAGTGGGACTACGGCTTCTTCGAGGTCTCCACTGACGGCGGTGCCACCTGGTCCGAGCAGAAGGTCTACAAGGAGGACGGCACCCTCGCCAGCACCGACGACGGCGACCCCGACCCCAACGGCCGGCTCAGGGACTACGGCAACAAGAAGTACGGCATCACCGGCGAGAGCGGCGGCTGGACGCACCTCTACGCCGACCTGACGCCGTTCGCCGGCACGTCCGTCCAGGTCCGCCTCCGGTACGCCACGGACGCGGCGGCCGTCAACACCGGCTGGTTCCTGGACGACTTCTCGGTCACCGACGGCGCGACCACCGTCTGGAGCGACGACGTCGAGGGCGGCGCCAACGGCTGGACCGCCGCGGCCGGCACGTTCACCAACACCGCGGGCGCCGGCTGGGTGACCCACAGCGGCCAGGTGCAGTCCGCGCAGTACTACCTGGCGGAGTGGCGCAACTTCGACGGCTTCGACAAGGGCCTCCAGTACGCCTACGACACCACCTGGCAGCGTGACGGCGCCTGGAAGGTCGAGAAGATCAAGTACAACGCGCCGGGCCTGCTGGTCTGGTACCGCGACACCTCGCGCTCCATGAACAACGTCGCGGACAGCACCTTCGACCTGCCCTCGGTCGGTCCGAAGGGCCAGCTCCTCATCGTCGACTCGCACTTCGACCCGCTGCGCCGTACCGGCGAGGCGGCGACGAAGGACTCGTCGACGCTGAAGAACCTGCCGTCCCGCCCGCAGTCGTCCAACGCGTCGTTCAACTTCGTCGGCACCTACCCGTTCAAGGAGTGCATCGAGGGCGAGGCGTTCACGGAGTACTGCACCTCGTTCGCCAAGCAGGCCGCGGTGACGACCTTCACCGACGCCAAGGGCTGGTACCCGGGCTTCGAGATCCGCGGCAGCCAGCTGTACTACCGGCACCGTGACGGCTCCTCCGTGGTCCCGTCCAAGGACAACGAGCAGTACACCACCCGGGTCGTCAACCCCGACGGCACCCCGGCGACCTCGCTGTACGGCACGGACATCGGCGGCGCCATCCTCGGCACCGGCAACCCCGGCGACGAGAACAAGCAACTCGGCGTGCAGATCAGGCTGCTCACCCCGCTGCCGCTGAACCTCGGCGCGATCGTCCAGGTGACGGCGCCCAAGAAGTAGTCACATCAGGCAGTCCCGGGGCGTGAGGACCCCATAAGGGCGTAACGCACCGGTCAGGGCCCGGCGGCCGCACCAGCCGCCGGGCCCGCCTACTATGTGATCATGCGCAGCAAAGCGGACCATACGGCGGCGATCCACACGCACCGGCGTGCCGCCGTCGTCGTGAACACGCGATCACGGCGGGGGCGGCGTCACTACCCCGAGGTCCTGCGGCTCCTCCAAGCCGGCCGGTTCGACCTGGCCGGCGTTCACCAGGTCACCGACCCGACCCGACTCAGGGACACCATCGAGCGGGCGCTCGCCCCCGCCCCCGACCTTCTCGTCGTCGGCGGCGGCGACGGCACCCTCAGCAGCTCGATCAAGCACATCGCCCACCGCGACGTCGCCCTGGGCGTCCTGCCGCTCGGCACCACCAACAACTTCGCGCGCAGCCTCGGCCTGCCGCTCGACCTCTCCCGCGCCGTACGCGTGTTCACCGAGGGCAAGGTCGCCGACATCGACCTCGGCGTCTGCGGGGACCGCCCCTTCGCCAACCTGGCCAGCTTCGGCGTCTCCGTCGAGGTCGCGGGAACCGTGCGGCCGTGGGTCAAGCGGCTCCTCGGCCGCGCCGCCTACCCGCTGACCGCGATCCGGCTGCTTCCCCGCCACCAGCCGTTCCGTGCGTACATCACGGTGGACGGCAGGCGGCACGAGGTGCTCACCCACCAGCTCAACATCGCCAACGGCCGCTTCCACGGCGGATGGCAGATCGCCAGGGACATCAGCATCGACAATCGGCGGCTGGTCGCCTACCAGCTCGGCTCGGGCAAGCGGCTCAGGCTGCTCGCCGAGACCCTCGTACGCGCCACGACCGGCCGGTGGCAGAGCCTCGCGGGCGGCCCGTTCGTCACCGGGACCGAGATGCTGCTGGAGACCGACCCCCCGATGGCCGCCGACATCGACGGAGAGGTGCGGTTGCGCACCCCGCTCGTGCTCAAGACCATCCCGAACGGCGTGCGCGTCATGGTCCCGTCGGACTTCACCGACACCTGAGGTCCACGAAGCGTCACCGGAGCCCGGTTCAGCCGCCGTCCGCGTCCTCCGCGAGCGTCCGGTAGGCGGGCCTGAGCAGGTCCAGGATCGGAATGTGCCGCGCCTTGACCGCGGGCGGCTCCAGGGCGCGCAGCAGCAGGTCGGGCGGTGTCGCGGGCAGGTCGCCGCGATCCCGCAGCCGGGCAGGGGAGACGGCCGGCTCGTAGAAGCCGTCCATGCGATCGGCGAAGGCCGCGTCGGTCACGTCGAGGAGCGACGCCGTCCCGGCGTCGTCAGAGCTCCGAGGATGATCCGCCGGTCTCGCCGCGCGCAGCGCGTCGAGCAGGTCCTCCTTGGCCATGCCGCGCCAGGCCAGCACCAGGAACGGATCGTCGTCGAACGACTCGGCCAGCACGTACAGCACCGCGGACAGATGCTTGCACGGGAAGCCCCAGTCGGGGCACGAGCAGGCCATGTCCAGCCCGCGCTCGCCAGGGAAGAGCGGCAGGCCCGCCTCACGGAAGACGTCCTCGATCTCCGGAGGCATCTCCCCGGCGAGCAGCTTGGCGCGGTAGAGCGCCCGCGCCGCCAGCTTCCCCGTGAGCACGCGCCACTGGTCCGCGCCGTACGCGGCGACGCCGATCGTGACGTCGTACGGCTTCGGCCGCGACCCCTGGACCCGCGCTGTCACCTGGCCGGGCGCGATGTCGAGGTGCATGACCTGCCCCGACCGCGCGTACGCCCGGCCACGGGACAGCCGGCCCTTGTCGCAGACACGTTCCAGGATGTCGATGAAGCGGCGTGACCACCACCGCTCGCCGATCGAGCCGCGCCGGCTGCGCACGTGGAGGCCGCCCTCCACCCGGATCGGCCGGACGTGCTCGAAGATCCAGGTCTTCGGGTCGGGCCGGCTCCCGCGCTCGCTCATGAGACCGCCTCCGGTCCGAGCCGGAACAGCTCCCGCAGCCGGTCGGTGGACAGGCCGGTGATCCAGTCCTCGCCGGTGCCGACCACGCTCTCGGCGAGCGCCGTCTTGCGTTCGATCATCTCGTCGATCCGCTCCTCCAGGGTGCCCACGCAGACGAACTTCCTGACCTGGACGTTCCTCGTCTGCCCGATGCGGAACGCCCGGTCGGTCGCCTGGTTCTCGACCGCCGGGTTCCACCACCGGTCCACGTGGATCACGTGGTTGGCCGCGGTCAGGTTGAGGCCCGTACCCGCCGCCTTGAGCGACAGCAGGAACAACATCGGCTCGTCGTCGGTCTGGAAACGTTCGACCAGCGCGTCGCGCTGCTTCTTCGGCAGCCCGCCGTGGAGCCACAGCACCGGCCGGTCGAGATGCGCCGACAGGTACGGCTGGAGCAACGTCCCGAACTCGGCGTACTGCGTGAACACGAGCGCCTTGTCGCCCTCGGCGACGATCTCCTCGGCCAGCTCCTCCAGCCGGGCGAGCTTCCCCGACCTGCCGGGCAGCCGGGAACCGTCCTTGAGCAGGTGCGCCGGATGGTTGCAGACCTGCTTGAGCTTCGTCATCGTGGCCAGCACGTTGCCGCGACGCTCGATGCCCTCGCTGTCCGCGATCTTGGCCATCATGTCCTCGACGACCGCCTGGTACAGCGTGGCCTGTTCAGGGGTGAGGTTGCACCAGACCTTCATCTCCATCTTGTCCGGCAGATCCGAGATGATCGTCTTGTCGGTCTTGAGGCGGCGCAGCACGAACGGGCCGGTGGCCCGCTTGAGCGCCGCGGTC
The DNA here is from genome assembly GCF_020826795.1 of Microtetraspora sp. AC03309. Taxonomy (NCBI): domain Bacteria; kingdom Bacillati; phylum Actinomycetota; class Actinomycetes; order Streptosporangiales; family Streptosporangiaceae; genus Microtetraspora; species Microtetraspora sp. AC03309. The sequence continues at coordinate 12,948 of NZ_JADDIL010000043.1, forward strand.
GCCGCCTCGTCGCCGCGCCGCTCGATCGGCTCCTGGTAACGCCCCCGGAAGTCCTTCGCCGGGCCGAGCAGGCCGGGATTGCAGAACTCCATGATCGACCAGAGCTCGGCCAGGTGGTTCTCCACCGGCGTGCCCGTCAGCGCCAGCCTGGTGCGCGCGGGAAGGGCCCGTACGGCCTGCGCCTGCCGTGCCGCGCTGTTCTTGATGGCCTGCGCCTCGTCGCAGACGACCCGTGCCCAGTCGAACCCGGCCAGGACCTCCCGGTCCCGCAGGGCGGTGCCGTACGTGGTGAGCACGATGTCCGCCTCGGCCACCCGCTCGGCCAGCTCCTCGTCCCGCGACCGGGTGGCGCCGTGATGCAGGTAGACGTCCAGCGAAGGGGCGAACCGCGCGGCCTCCTTCTGCCAGTTGCTGAGCAGGGACATCGGGCAGACCAGCAACGTCGGCCCCGGGCGCTCGCCCCGCTCGCGCTCGTTCAGGAGGAGCGACAGCGTCTGTGCGGTCTTCCCGAGGCCCATGTCGTCGGCGAGCACCCCACCGAGCCCGATCCGCGACATGAAGGTCAGCCAGGACAGCCCCCGCTCCTGGTACGGCCGCAGCGTGCCGCGGAAGCTTTCAGGGGTGGCGATCGGTTCGAGCCGGCGATCCGCCTCACCGGAGAGCAGATCCCCGAGCAGGCCGTCGGCGTCCACCTCGACCAGCGGCAGGTCCTCGTCACCGCCGTGGACGACCTCCTGGATCAGCTCGCCCACCGTCATCTCGCCCGCCTGGCGCCTCGCCACGGCCTTCAGCGCGGCGCCCAGCTGCCGGTCGTCCAGCTCGACCCAGCGTCCCCTGACCCGGACCAGTGGCACCTTGAGCCTGGCCAGCTCGGCCAGTTCCTCCTCGCTGATCGTCTCGTCGCCGATCGCCAGATCCGCGCGGAAGTCCACGATCTGGTGCAGGCCGAACCCCTGGTCGCTCGCCGCGCCCGGTCCGGCCTTCCGCTGGGAGCGGGCGGTCAGCTTGAGCCCCAGCCGGGTACGGCCCGCCCACGCGGGCAACTGCACCCCGAACCCGGCGGCCTGGAGCAGCGGCGCGGCATGACGGAGGAAGGCGAACGCCCCCGCCGTGTCGAGCACGAGCGCGGAAGGCCGGGGCCCGCGCAACGCCTCCTCCACCTTCGGATAGAGACGTACGGCCCGGCCGAGGCCCGCGAGCAGCGTCTCGTCCGGGCGCTGCGAGAAGCCGGGCGCGCTCTCGTCCGCCCAGATCCGCTCCGCGGGCAGATAGAGGCTCGGATCATCGGCGGCCTGGAGGGCGAACTCCACCCGCCACGCCCCGTCGTCCACGGAATCCCGCACGCGGTCGTCAGTGGTTCCGGTGGGGTCGCCGTCGCCGGTCCGCCCCCGGTCTTCGTCGCCAGGTCCGAGCGGGTGTGGTTCGTCGTCGATCTCAGGGGCGGGCGGTTCGGTCAGGCGGAAGCACACCCGGACCGGACCGTCGAACTGGTGCGCCGAGGTGAACCACTCCCGGAGCGGCCGGGCCAGCTTCTCGGCCTCGGTCTCCTTCACGCCCGGAAGGGCCGCGTCCCCCGTGAGGGCCACCGTCCAGCGGTCGGCGAGGGGACTGCGCAGCCCCGGGCGGTGCCCGCCGAGCAGTCGTTCGGGAAGCGCGTGCCGTACCGCGGCGTCGGCCAGGGACGCGAGGGCATCGAGCAGCACGGGCGCGGACGGCCGCTCCTCCTCCACGGCCCGGCAGACCGGCGGCATCGCGGTCGCGAGCTCCCGGAACCTGGCGGCGTAGGCGCCGGTCAGCACCGGCCGCCACCGGGCCGCGTAACCGCCGTCCTCGGCGACGAGCTGGGGCAGCACCCGCCCGCGGCGGACCAGGTCACGGGCATAGGCCGCGACAACGGCGAGATAGCGCAGCGACGGTCCGGGAACGGCCGTCCGTAGATCGCCTTCCGGGTACTCGCCCGGCTCGTACGCTTCCGCCGGAAGATGGGCCATCTCGTCGACGCGGTCCAGCAGATCCAGAGCCGCCTCGGGCGCGACCCGCAGAGCGGGAACCCGCCAGGCGCTGATCTTCGGTTTCCGCGCGGTGACGGCGAGCCCCGCTTCCCGGGAGGGCAGCGGGCTCCGTCCCGAGCTGGGCAGGAGCAGGACGAGTTCGCCGGCGTCGGCCTTGCCCGCCGAAGCCGTGGCGACGTCGCCCCAGAGAGACAGATCATCGGTGATGGCCGCCGTCGAGGCAGCGTACGGATGGGGACGGATCTTCGCTCGTGACGTGGTCGTGCCGTCACCCGCCCTGCCGTCACCCGCCCGGCCTTTGGCTGCCGAGCCGACGCCTTCCGGGCCGTCGTTCGCGTGGCCGCCTGAGGTGTCCTCCGCCCAGAGCCTGAGGTAGCCCTCGGCCCAGGTGCTATGGATCACGAGCACGTGCCGTACCCCCTTCACACCTCCCGTGCCGGGCAACAGTAGCAGCGGTCGCACCGTGCTTTGATCAGCCGTGATCTCATGGATTCGCCGGATTTCGCTGGTGCATGGTGCGTGAAGAGCGGGTCGCGTCATGGCGATCCGCATGACGAGCGGGTGCACGGTGAGTGGGTGCACGGTGAGCGGGTGCACGGTGAGCGGCTCGCTTCGTCGGCACGGAATGACGGCTTCCTGGCGAACCTGTCACAGCGATTCCTGCAGATCCTCGCCCCGCCAGTCGATCTTGGCGAGAAAACGTCAGTGCAGATCCCGTTTCACGTGCGTTTCACGTGCGTTTCACGTACATAGGCCGCGTAGACGGCTTCGTAACGGCGGGCGGAGGCCGACAGGGCGGTCATGCCGGTCCCGCCATGGAAGATGTCCGGGGCGTGATAGGTCGTCACCTCCACGCCCTCCCGCAGGAGCAGCTGGGCGTAAGCCTGACCAGAGTCGCGCAGCCGGTCGAACTGATTGGTCATGATCATGGTCTTGATGCCGCGCATGCCGACCGGGATCGCCACGCGCAGCGGTGAGGCCGCGAGCAACTGCTCAGGCCGGGGAGCCTCGCCGAACAGGTGGCGACGGGCCAGCGCGAGGTCGGCGGCGGTGGGAGTGCACCGCGGGTCCGTCTCCGCCTCGTAGATCGCGTCGTCGAGCCAGTCGGTCAATGGCACGCTGAGCACCTGGGCGACCAGTCTGGGCCCGTCACCGGCCGCGCACCGCAGGGCGACGACCGCCGCCGCGTTCGCGCCCGCGCTCTCCCCGCCGATCGACAGCGACGAGGGGTCGAGGCCCAGATCAGCGCCGTTGGCGGCGAGCCAGGCCGTCGCCTCCGCGCAGTCGTCGATCGGAATCGGGTAGGGATGCTCGGGCGCCAGCCGGTAGTCCACCGAGACGATCGCGACCCCGGACAGCTTGGCCAGCCAGCGGCTGTGGATGTCGGACAGCTCCACGCTGCCCAGCCAGTAGGCGCCTCCGTGGAAGAAGACGTGGGTTCCCACCGCGCCTTGGCAGCGGTAGATCCGCGCGCCGATCGTGCCGCCGTTGACCGGGATCTCCAGGTCCTCGGTGGCGACGCCCTCGGGGGCGGGTCTGACCACGAACTCAAGCGAGGCTCGCCACAGCTGGGCGTTCTCCTCGCGCTGTTCGGCGGCGCTCCGCTCCTGGTCGACCGGTTCCGAAGCCATCATCACGCGGAGCACCTCGCCCAGAGGGCCCTCGACCTCGCCTGCTCGGATGGACATCACTACCTCTTCCGCTCGGCCTGCAGCCCGATCACCTCTAGCCTACCGAGTGCTTGGTAAGTATGCTCGCGGCATCTTTCCGAAGGGATGCCGATGTCTGATCAACTCCAGGGCCGTACGGCGGTCGTCACCGGCGGGGCCAGCGGCATCGGGGCCGCTCTCTGCGCGGAACTCGCCTCGCGCGGGATGGCGGTCGTCGTGGCCGACATCGACGGTGCGGGCGCGCGGCGCGTCGCCGCCGAGCTGGACGGGCCCGCGCTCGGCGTGTCCACCGACGTCACCGACCCCGAGTCGGCTGAGGCTCTCGCGCGGGCCGCCTACGCCGAGTTCGGCTCGGTCGAGTTGCTGTGCAACAACGCGGGTGTGCTGCTGTTCGGCACGATCGCCGACTCCTCGGTCGGCGACTGGCGGTGGTTGTCCTCGGTCAACGTCGAGGGCCTGCTCAACTGCCTGCAGGCCTTCCTGCCGAGGATGCGCGGGCAGGGCGGGTGGCGGCACGTGATGAACACCGCCTCCACCCACGCCTTCCTGCCCGACCCGGGCTTCACCGCCCTCTACAGCGCCACCAAGAACGCCATCGTCGGCCTCTCCCTCGGCCTGCGGGCCGAGCTGGAGCCCGACGGCATCGGCGTCACCGTCCTGTGCCCCGGCCAGGTCGACACCCGCATCCTCGACTCCCAGCGCAACCGCCCGGGCACCTTCGGCCGGCGGGCGGCCGAGCCCTTCGGCACCGGCCTCGTCCCGATGGCCATCGAACCGGCGCAGGTCGCCCGCGAGGCCGTCGAAGGCGTCCTGCGCGGCGCTCCTTTGGTCTTCTCCCTCCCCTCGCACGGCCGCGACACCTTCCACTCCCAGGTGCGGGAGCTGTGGCAGCTCGTGGGCGACGCCCTGGATCTCGATGTCCCGCACTAAGGAAGCCGTGCCCGCCTCGCTGCGGCGGCTCTTCCTCACCATCCCCTTCGTCGGCGCCGCCGCGCCCCTGGCCTACGCCACCTCCGGCTACTTCCTGCCGATCCAGGTCCAGGCCATCGACGACGGGGCCAAGGTCGGGAACCTGGCCCTCATCAACACCCTGAGCGCCTGCGCGGCGATGGTCGCCCAGCCCGTCATCGGCCTGCTGTCCGACCGGACCCGCACCCGCTTCGGCGCCCGGGCGCCGTGGATGGTCGCCGGCGCGGCCATCGGCTTCGCCGCGCTGCTGCTGGCGGGCCAGGCGAGCACCGTGGCCCTGCTGATCGCGGCGATGATGCTGGTCCAGTTCGGCTTCAACGCCTTCCAGGGCCCGCTGGGGGCGATCATGCCGGATCGGGTGCCCACCCGGCTGCGCGGCCGCTACTCGACGCTGATCGGGCTGGGCCAGGTCCTCGGGGCGATCCTCGGACCGGTCCTGGCCTCCCTGTTCCTCAGCCGCATCCCCACCGGCTACGCCACCTTCTCGGTCGTCGTCCTGGCGGTCATCCTGCTGTTCGTCGTGCTGAACCGCGACGCCGGCAACCGGGACCTGGCCCGGCCGCCCTTCTCCGCGGCTGACTTCCTCAAGGCGTTCTGGGTCAACCCCGTGCGCCACCCCGACTTCTTCTGGGCGTTCCTGGGCCGCATCCTCATCTTCGGCGGCTACTACATGGCACTCACCTACAGCTTCTACATCGCCCAGGACTACCTCGGCCTCGATGCCGAGGAGGCCGCCAGGCTGACGCCCCTGCTCGGGCTGGCGGGCGTGCCCGGCTTCCTGGTCGCGATCGCCGTGTCCGGGCCGCTGTCGGACCGGATGGGCAGGCGCAAGCCGCTCACCCTGACCGGTGGGCTGGTCATCTCCCTGTCGGCGCTCGTCCCGCTGCTGATGCCGACCGTGGCCGGCATGCTCATCTCGGCCATCGTCGCGACCATCGGCTTCGGCGTCTTCATCTCCGTTGACCAGGCCCTGGTCTCGGAGGTGCTACCCAGCCGCGACGACTTCGCCAAGGACCTGGGCGTGCTCAACCTGGCCGCGACCCTGCCCAACACGGTGGCACCCGCCGCCGCAGGGGCCGTCGTGTCGGCGTTCGGCGGGTACGGCCCGCTGTACGGCGCGGTGGCGATCATCACGGCCCTGGGCGCGCTGGCGGTCCTGCCGATCAAGGGGGTGCGTTAGGGTCGGCGGATGGCCAGGACACGTGGCGCCGAACGCGCCGGGGCGGCCCGGCGCGCCAAGATCCTGAAGGTCGCTCTCGACCTCTTCGCGGCCCGCGGCTACCGGGGCACCTCGATCGCGGCCGTCGCCGAGGCGGCCGGGATCACCCAGCCGGGCCTGCTGCACCACTTCCCCAGCAAGGAAGCGCTGCTGGCCGAGGTGCTGGCCGAGCGCGACCGGCACGTCCTGCTGGCCGCCGGCAGCGACCGTGCGGTCGAGGGGTCCAACCTGGTGTGTGCCCTGGAGATCGTGCACGACATGCTCGCCCAGGCCCGCGGCAACCGCGGGCTCACCCGCCTGGGGCACCTCGGCACGTCCGGCTCCGACGACGTTCCCGAGCTGGCGCGGGAGTGGGCCAGGCGGCGCGTCCACACCTACCGCACGGACCTGGCCACGGTGATCGCGCAGGACATCGCCGCCGGTCGCGTGCGCGCCGACGCCGACCCCGTCGCGACCGCGTCGCTCATCATCGCCGCGATCACCGGGCTGGAGGAGCAGTGGCTGCTGGATGAGTCCTTCGACATGCTGGCGGCGATGGACACCTTCATCCGGGTGCTCTGCCGCGACCTCCTGATCGAGGGCTGATCAGGTGGACGAGCGCGGGATCAGGCGGAAGTGCCGACCGTCGGCGGCCAGGCCGTACCCCCTACCTTCCAGGGCCGCCAGCACCGCGTCGGCCAGTTCCCGGCCCAGCGCGTGGCTGTCGAAGGCGACGGTGGTCAGCGGCGGCCCTGCCAGCCGTGCGGTCGGCATGTCCTCCACCCCCACGACAGCCAGGTCGTCCGGGGCGGCGAGGCCCCGCTCGCGCAGGCCCGCCAGGACGGCGACGGCGACCTCGTCGCTGTAGGCGCACACCGCGCTCACGCCTTCCTGCCGCCAGCGGGCCACGGCCCGCGCCGCGCTGTCGGCCTCCAGGTCCACGGTCAGCACCATCGGTGGCGCCAGCCCGGCGGCCTCGCCGGCCTCCCGCACGCCGCGCAGGCGCTCGTTCGCGATCGGCTCGGCGTGCGCGATGCCGGGGCTGGCGTAGCCGATGCGCCGGTGCCCCCTGGCGATCAGGTGCTCGGCCTGGAGGCGGCCGACCTCGCGTTGGTAGTCGGCGAGGCTGTCGGTCTCGGTCGGCAACACCACGTCGGCGCCGGCCTCGTGCAGCGCGGCGGAGGTCGCGGTGTCGAAGGGCTCCAGGCCCAGAACCGCCGAGGCCGCGACGGCGGCGCAGACATCGGGCAGCGGGCGCGTGCCCTCGCCGCCCAGGTGCAGGACGAGCGTGAGCCGCCTGGCCGCCAGCGCGGCGGCCAAGCCCTCAACGACACTGGTGAGGGTCGGCCCCTGCGTCATCGAGCGCAGCGACAGCAGCACGATGTCGCTGCGCCCGGCCGCCAGGGCGCGAGCCGGGGCGTGCGGCCGGTAACCCAGGCGCTGGGCGGCCTCCAGCACGCGGCGCCTGGTCTCCTCGGGGATGGACTGGCCCGGCCGGTCGTTGAGCACGAAACTCACCGTGGTGCGGGAGACGCCGACGGCCCGGGCCACGTCGGCGCTGGTGACCCGCCTCGCGGCTTTGGCCATGCGCCCTCCCCGTTGTCAGACCTTGGCTTGCCCGTACGGCAGAACCCCATGCTAGCGTGCTAACGCGCGTTGGTAACGCGCGTTAGTGAAGGGGCAGAGATGAGCTTTCCGGACGGTTTCCTGTGGGGCGCCGCGACCGCCGCCCACCAGGTCGAAGGAAACAACGTCAACAGCGACTTCTGGGTGCTGGAGAACATCGCAGGAACGATCTTCGCCGAGCCCAGCGGCGACGCCTGCGACCACTACCGGCTCTACCGCCAGGACGTCGCCCTGCTCGCGGAGCTGGGCCTGACCAGCTACCGCTTCTCCGTCGAGTGGGCCCGGGTCGAGCCCGAGCCGGGCAGATACTCCCGGGCCGCCCTGGCCCACTACCGCGACGTGCTGAACGCCTGCCACGAGCACGGCCTGACCCCGATGGTCACGCTGCACCACTTCACCAGCCCGCGCTGGCTGATGAGGCTCGGCGGGTGGAGCGACCCGGGCACCCCCGAGCGCTTCGCGGCCTACTGCCGCACGGTCATGGCCGAACTCGGCCCGCTCATCCCCTACGTGTGCACGATCAACGAGGCCAACATCGGCCCCGTCATACACCACGTCGCCGGCGACCTGCTCGAACCGGCCCCGGTCGGGCTCGGCGACGCCCCGGCCGGCGGACTCGGTGCCTGGCTGTCCGCCGCCGCCCACGCCCTGGGCACCACCCCCGACCGGGTCAACCCCTTCCTGTTCGCCTACGGCCAGGCCGCCAACGAGGTGATCATGCGGGCGCACACGGCCGCCCGCGCCGAGATCAGGAAAGTCAGCCCGGACACCCGCGTCGGCCTCACCCTCGCCCTGCAGGACTACCACCCCGAGCCTGGCGGGCAGGAGCGGGCGCGGCAGATGTGGCGCGAGACCTTCGAAGACTTCCTGCCCGCCCTCGACGGCGACGACTTCCTCGGCGTGCAGAGCTACAGCCGCATGCGCGTGGGTCCCGACGGCCTCCTGCCGGTCCCCGACGGGGCCGAGGTCACCCAGATGGGCTACGAGTTCTTCCCGGGGTCGCTGGAGAACGTCATCCGCGGCGCGGCCGCGGCAAGCCTGCCGATGATCGTCACCGAGAACGGCATCGCCACCGCCGACGACACCCGCCGCACCGAGTACGTCCGCCAGGCTCTGGAAGGCGTGCGGCGCTGCCTGGCCGACGGCATCGACGTGGGCGGCTACTACTACTGGTCGGCGCTGGACAACTTCGAATGGGTGCTCGGCTACGCCCCCACCTTCGGCATCATCGCCGTCGACCGCGTCACCCAGACGCGCACCGTCAAGGACAGCGCCCGCTACCTTGGCGCGCTCGCCCGCAGGAACGGGGAGACCCTGTGAACGATCGCGTGGGCAAGCGGCTGGAGCAGATGACCGTCGAGGAGAAGGCCCAGCAGCTCACCGGCGTGCTGCCCCAGGAGCCCCGCGGCCTGTACGAGGTCCACGCCCGGCCCTTCGAGGCGGCCATCGAGCCGGCCGGGTTCACGTCCGCACGCGGCCTGTTCGACCAGCCGTACGTCAGCGAGGACCCGGTCACGCCGCTGTCAGTGGCCCGCGAAGGCGTGGAGCCGGCCGACCGGCTCGCCCGGCAGTCGATCGTGCTGCTGCACAACGACGAGATGCTGCCGCTGTCGCGCGAGGTGGCGCGCATCGCCATCGTCGGCCCGCACGCCGAGTCCCTCGCCGACGCCGTGCGCAGGCTCGTGCCGCATGCCGAGGTCACCGTCGCGCCGGGCTGCGGGGTGACCGAGGCCGACCCTGCCGGGCTGGCGGCCGCGGTCGAGGCGGCCAGAAACGCCGAGGTGGTCATCGTGGCCCTGGGCGGGCGCGGCGGCTGGTTCAGCCCCGGCACCGAGGGCGAGGCCGGCGACACCGCGAACATCGACCTGCCCGCCGCACAGGTGGAGCTGGTCAAGGCCGTGACCGCGACCGGGACGCCCGCGGTCGGGATCGTCCGCACCGGCCGGCCTTTCGCCCTCACCGCGGTCGCCGAGGACCTGCCCGCGTTGCTGCACGCCGCTTACGGCGGGCCGCGGGCCGCCGGCGCGCTGGCCGACGTGCTGTTCGGCGAGGTGAACCCGAGCGGCAAGCTGCCCGTGTCGCTGCCCCGGCACGCGGGCCAGATCCCGATCCGCAGCGGTCAGCGGCGGGGCTCCGGATACCGGCGTGCCGCCACCGACCCCCACAAGGGCTCCCTCGACCTGCCCTCGACCCCGCTGTACTGCTTCGGCCACGGCCTGAGCTACACCACCTTCGACTACCGCGACCTGGCCGTCGCCCCCCAACGGGTGGACTCCGGTGCGGCGGTCGCCGTCTCGCTCACCGTGACCAACACCGGCGGGCGCGCCGGGACCGAGGTCGTCCAGCTCTACCTCTCCGACCACGCGACCGGCATCACCCGTCCCACCCGGGAGCTGGCCGACTTCGCCCGGATCTCGCTCGACCCCGGCGCGTCGGCCCGCGTCGAGTTCACCGTCGAACTGAGCCGGCTCGGCCACCTCGGCCGCGACGGCGACTTCGTACTGGAACCCGGCCCGATCGAGGTTCAGGCCGGGGCCTCCTCCGATGACATCCGCCTCACCGGCGCGTTCGAGGTGGTGCGGGAAGGAGACGAGGCCGTCCTGCTCCGTCACCCGGCACTGGCCGGGGTGCCGGACAAGTTGGACCGGCTGATCGAGCCACCGCGCACTGCGCACCCTTGACCGCGATCCCACCCGCTTCTGAGAAGGACCCCTCTCCCATGTCCACACTGCTCTACCGGCTCGGCCGCGCATCCTTCCGCCACCGGCGGATGGTGCTCGCCCTGTGGATCGCCGTACTGGCGGCCCTCGGGGCGTCGGCCGCGGCGTTCAACGGGCCGACCACCAGTGACTTCACCATGCCGGGAACCGAGTCCCAGCGCGCCCTCGACGCGCTGGCCAAGCAGTTCCCACAGGCCGTGGGCGCCACCGGCACGATCGTGGTCGCCGCCCCCGAGGGCCAGGCGCTCGCCTCGGCCGGCAACCGGGCCGAGATCCAGGCCCTCACCAAGGAGGCCGCCGCGCTTCCGGGCGTGGTGGCTGCCCTGGACCCCTTCCAGGCCGGTGCCGTCTCCCCGGACGGCCGTCACGCCCTGGTGCAGGTGCAGTTCGCCGAGCCCCGCGACAAGCTGACCGACGCGCAGCGGACCGCGTACGAGAACAGCGGGAAGAGCGCGCGGGCGGCCGGGCTGCGGGTGGAGCACGGCGGCGAGGTGACGGGGACGGGGTCGGAGGTCGGCGGGACCGAGGGCCTGGGCGTCGCCGTGGCGGCCGTGGTGCTCGTCATCACTTTCGGCTCGCTCGTGGCCGCCGGGATGACCCTGCTCAACGCGCTCATCGGCGTCGGCGCGGGCATGGCGGGGCTCTTCGCCCTGAGCAGCGTGGTCGAGCTGACCAGCACCGCCCCGGTCCTCGCCCTCATGCTCGGACTGGCCGTCGGCATCGACTATTCGCTGTTCATCACCTCACGTCACCGGCAGAACCTGCGGGACGGGCTCGACCCGGAGGACGCCGCCGGGCGGGCCGTGGGCACCGCGGGCTCGGCCGTCGTCTTCGCCGGCGCCACGGTGGTGATCGCCCTCGCGGGCCTGTCCGTGGTCGGCATCCCGTTCCTCAGCGTGATGGGTCTGGCCGCGTCGGCCACCGTCGCCGTCGCCGTCCTCGTCGCCATCACCCTCCAGCCCGCCCTGCTCGGTTTCGCCGGAGACCGGGTGCTGCCCCGCAAGCAGCGCGGGACGGAGCACGACCCCGCCGCGACGCGCCCCGGGCTCGGGTTCCGCTGGGCGTACGTCGTGACACGCTGGCGGGTGCCGTTCATCGTGGCGGGAGTGCTTCTCCTGGGCGGCCTGGCCGTGCCGGCCGCGCAGATGCGCCTGGCGCTTCCCGACGCCGGGACGGCGGCGCAGGGCACCGCGGCCCGGCAGGCGTACGACCTCATCAGCGAGGGCTTCGGCCCCGGCTTCAACGGCCGCCTGGCCGCCGTCGTCACCGGTGAATCCGCAGAGGCCACGACGCGCGCCGCGAAGGAGGCCGCCGCCGCGATCCAGACCGTCAAGGGTGTCGTGGCGGTAACGCCGCCGCAGCTCAACGCCTCGGGCACGACCGCCCTGCTGGGGGTCATCCCGGCCACGGGCCCGACCGACGAGGCCACCGAGACTCTCGTGCACGACATCCGCACCACGGTCGCGGACATCGGCGACGTCTCCCTGACCGGCCAGACCGCGATCGGCATCGACGTCTCAGAGAAACTGGTCGACGCGTTGCCCGTCTATCTGCTGCTCGTCGTCGGCCTGTCGGTGCTGCTGCTGATGCTGGTCTTCCGCTCCGTCCTGGTCCCGATCAAGGCCGCGCTCGGCTTCCTGCTCACCATGGGCTCCGCCTTCGGCATCACCGTCACGGTCTTCCAGCAGGGCCGGCTGAGCGACCTCTTCGGCGTCGACACTCCCGGGCCGCTGGTCAGCTTCCTGCCCATCCTGCTGATCGGCATCCTGTTCGGCCTGGCCATGGACTACCAGGTCTTCCTCGTCTCCCGGATGCGCGAGGACTTCGTGCACGGCGACACTGCACGCCAGGCGACGATCTCCGGGATGGGCCACGGCTCCCGCGTCGTCACCGCCGCCGCGCTGATCATGATCTCGGTCTTCGGCGGCTTCGTGTTCATGGATGACCCGATCATCAAATCGATGGGCTTCGCCTTGGCGCTCGGCGTGGCCGTCGACGCTTTCGTGGTCCGGATGACGATCGTGCCGGCCGCGATGTCGTTGCTGGACGCCCGCGCCTGGTGGCTACCCCGCTGGCTCGCGCGTGTTCTACCCAACGTCGACATCGAAGGCGAGCGGCTGCGCGAGCACCTTGACCGCGCCGCCCCGGACGTCGCTGCCAAGGTCTGAACTGAACACCCGAAGGTGTACGGCGAAATCGCAGCCGATCACAGCGGAATCCGGCCGCGCCGACCCCGGGAAATAGGTGAAATCCTAAGAATTGGGGTCGGCAACTCGGCGACCAGCAGACGGACGATCTGCTGGTCGCCGCAGGTATTTCCCGCTCCCGGCTTCAAGTCAAGCGAGCTCAGTTGCTCGTTGGTTGCTCGGTCACTGCTCGCGGTCGCTCGTTGATCGCTCGCCGGGTGCCCCAGTGACGTTTTCTCGCCAGGATCGACTCGGACATTAGGGCTTTCTCGGGCAGGAGCAGGCACGCTCGTGTAAGCATGCGGATGAATGTCAGGAGCCCCAAAAAGAACGTGGAGCCTTCGGTAGAAGGGGTCTCACCACAAGATCCTCATACCGGAAAGCTCCACGTGATCGCCTATCCTGCCATGCTCGACGTCTCCCGTGAACTGGTCAGTTTCGTCGGCCGCCTGCTGTACGCCGAGCGCTGCCACCGTGGAACGCCCAAGGGGTCGCGGCGTCTGACCTGCTTCTCCCGGGCACTGTTCACCCTGGCCTGGTTCCGCGCCAAGCCCAATATCCGCCTGCACGGCATCGCGTTCGGACTGTCACAGGCCACCGCCTACCGCTATCTGCACGAGGTCATCGACGTCCCGGCCGACCAAGCCCCCGACCTGCACGAAGCCCTGGAGCGCCGTCGGCGACGGCGTCCCCCTATCCTCGACGGCAAATCTTCGACACCGACCGCTGCCGCATGAAGGCCACCAGCGTGAAGGGCGAAACCATCGACGCCTGGTTCTCCGGCAAGACCGGCGACTTCGGCGGCAACGTCCAAGCCTTGTGTGAACCCGACGGCTTTCCTATCTGGACCAGCGACGTGGAGCCCGGCGGTGTCGTCGACATCGAAGTCGCTCGCCGTCACGTGCTTCCCGCCGTCTACCCGTACGCCACGCCCATCCTGGCTATCAAGGTGCAGGTCACGGCATCGTCGTTGCGTTCAAGCAACCCGCCGATGGCAACGTGCTCAGCGTCGGTAACCGCGCGCGCAACACCTTGCAACGGGCGCTGCGCAGCCTCGGCGAGCGCGGCTTCGCCCTCCTCACCGAACGCTGGACGGCCCTGCGACACACCACGCTCAGCCCCAGCCGGATCGGCGACCCTGTACGAGCCGCGGTCGTCCTCGTCCACTTCGAACGTCGGCGGATCAGCTGAAACTCAACTGAGAAAACGTCAATAGAGGTAGCAAATAGAGGGTGATCAATACATTCCGCGGGGTCGGAATCTGTGATTCCAAGTGAATGCTTCGGGTGCTTTTCCCGGAGCCGTTCGGAGGGCGTTTTTGTCGGTGGTGGTTGTTAGCGTTGCAATGTGAATATCGAACGGCAGCCGATCCCCGACGGCCTGGGCGACATGCCCCCAGGCGTGGGGTTGGCCGCCGTGCTGGAGCAGATCGATATCGCCAGGCTGGACGGCTTCGACGCCGTGATCGTGATGCAAGCCTACGCCCGCCTCGAAGCACACGTGCAGGCCCGCAAAGCCGTCGTGATGGCCGAAGTCGGCCTGTATGGGATTTCCGTCTCCGGCATGGAGAAAATGCCCGAGCCGGACAAGAATTCACCCGACGAAGTGCGGGCGGCGTTGCGTCTCACCCGCCGCGCGGCTGAACGGGAATACGGTCTGGCCTATGACTTGAAGGTGCGTCTCCCGGCTGTGCGTGACGCCCTGTCGGCCGGTCTGCTCGATAAGGCGCGGGCGGTGGTGTTCTGCGACTGGCTGGAAGACGTCCCCCTCGAACTCGCCCGAGCGGTCGCGGCTCATCTGCTGCCCAAGGCGGGGAAGTGGACGACGAGTGAGCTGCGGGAGAAGATCAAGAAACTGTTGATCGCGGCCGACCCCACCTGGGCGCGCCGTAAGTATGAGCGGGCTGTTCACCAGCGGCGGGTGATCGGGGTACGGCACGCCGACGGCTCGGCGAGCATCACCGGCCAGCAGTTGCCGGTGGATCAGGCGGCGGCCGCGATCGCCCGGGTGGATGCCATCGCGGTGCGGGCGAAGAAGACGGGCCTGCACGCCCCGATCGACCAGGTGCGGGCGGATGTGTTCCTGGGTCTGCTGGATGGCGGCATGTCCGGTCTGGACGACGACGCCATCATCGCCGTCCTGTTCGCGAATGCCGCCCGCAAACGGGCTGGTGATGAGGACGACTACGACGACCAGCTCTCCGACGATCCCTTCGATGACAGTGGCATCGACGACAGCACCGACCTCTCCGACACCTGCGACGACACCGGCCGGGACGCCAGCGGGGACGGCGCCGGCCGGGACGATGAGAAGCCCCAGCGCTCCGGCGGCTGCCACGACGTCCACCACGCCAACGGCGAGAAGGACGGCGACGTTGACGACACCGTCACCGGAGCGGGCCCCTCCGGCTCTGCCGATCACAGCAACCGCACCGACCCCTACGACGTGTCCGACGCTGGCGGCGGCTGGGCTGGCGACACCGACGTAAGCGTGGCCCCCGCCGATCCGTCCGGTCATGGCGACGGCATCGATACGTGTGACCCGGACGGCTTGGGTGATGGCGACCTGGGCCACACCGGCACAAGCGCGACCTCCTCCGGTCCCGCCGATCACGGCAACCGCATCGGTGTGTATGACGCGTGCGGCGCCGGTGGCGGCGACCTCGGCCTCAATGCGAGCGTCAAAGATCCCCGCGGGAGTAGCGACGCCCCTGGTTTCGAGGCGAGTCCCTGCAGTCCCTTCGACAACGGCGACGACGTCTGCACCCCCGAGCATGGCAACAGCGAGCCTGGCGACAGCGACCCTGACGCGAGTCCGCCCGGCCCCGGTCCTGGCGCTGGTCCCGGTCCTTTTGATGGTGGCCCCGCTGGTCCCGCCCCGGGTTCCGGTCCCGATGCTGGTCCCGGATCCGGGGTCGAATCCAACGCCGCCCCTGGCTCTGAGACCGGTAGCGACAATCTTCAGATGGGCCTGTCAGGCGCGGGCACCGTGACGGGAAGCACGGAGACCAAAAACGGCATTACGCCCAGTGCAGCGGGGCCCGCCGGTGCAGCGTGGTCGGTCGGGTTCGCGGCCGGTGAACTACGGGTTCAGGTCTCCACCCTGATGCACCTGGACGACCTCCCCGCCGAACTCGCGGGGTGGGGACCCATCCACGCCCAACTCGCACGCAAACTGGCCAAGCGTCAGATCGGCGGGGAGTGGCGGTTCGCCATCTGCGACGAACAGGGACAACTCCTCCACGCCGGGATCACCCGACGCCGACCCGCAGGATGGCCCCGCCACCCGGTACCAGATCCTGCGCCCCGCCCGGCTGAGCCAGCGTCCACACCTCCATTCCGTCCGGCCGAACCAGGCACCTCTTCTGCGTCCAGTCCGGCCGACCCGGGCACCCCTCCTGCATTCGATCCGGCCGACCCGGACGCCTTTCCCGCATCTCGCCTGGCCGATCCGACACCCCCTCCAGGGGCCGGCTCCGCGAGTGGTCCTGGTGGTGGTTCGGTCCGCCGTCGCGGGATCGTCGAACTCCAACTCCCGCTGTCCCTGCTGCACGAGTTGCACGCCGACATCTACGCCCAGGGCGGCTGGGCCGCCGTCATCGCCGACATCATGCGTCAATACGGCCAAGCCACAGGGCAGGCCTTCCCACCCAGCGCTCGAAACGGCCATGGCAATGGAAGCGTCCGCGGGGATGGAAACGCCGACGGCAACGGAAGCGTCCACGGCGATGGCGATGGTGATGGTGGCGGCGGGGGCGACAGCGACGGTGAGAGCGCGAGTGTCGTCACCCCGGCCGCCGAAGGCGGCAGCACGAGTGGCCTCGGCACTGCCCATTTCGCTGACGCCCAGTCCGCTGATTCTGCAGTTCGCGGTGCTACGGCTCGCAGGGTTACGGATCATGGTGCTACAGCCCATGCTGCGCGGGATACGGTCACCGGCGGCCAGACGGCTGCTGGGGATGAGCGGAGGCGGCTCCCCACAGCCGGGTTGCGGCGACGGATCGAGATCCGCGACAGGGTCTGCTCCCATCCTGGGTGTCGTGCACCGGCCGCCCGGTCGGAGATGGATCACACCCGCCAGTACGCCCACGGCGGCCCCACCAGCGACGGTAATCTCGCTGCCGCGTGCGCGCACGACCATGACCTGCGTGACAACGGCTGGCAGGTCATCCAGACCAGCCCCGGGCATGTGACCTGGATCAGCCGGACCGGTCACCGCTACCCGGCCGCGCCACCGCCGATCATCGAACCCATGCCCGAACCCTTCGCCCCCAACGGCTGGACCACCCCCACCCAGCCGGGAACACCCCGTTCCCACCAGACGAGCCGAGGTCCCGGGATCGAAGGTCACACCACCGGACACGAAGCAGCCGACCATTGCGGAAGCAAGCACTGTGTAGGTGGGGACGAGGCCCGCAGAGCCGACAGATGTGGGGACGGGGCGCGCGGGGCCGACGGAGGTGCCCACGAGATCCGCGGAGCTGATGGATGTGGGGATGGGGCTGGCGCGGCCGACGGGGGTGGTGACCTGGTGCGTAGGGTCCACGATTCAGGAGGTCACCCTGTGGGCGATCAGCGCGTGGCTGAAACTGATGCAGGCCGACACCCCCCGGTCGGCCGTGACGTGGACGGGCACGCCGTATGCCGACCGTGGAGGTCCGATGCAGACGCATACGAAGCAGCCGTGCGCGGAGCAACCGGGACCAGCGAAGCAACCGGGACCAGCGAAGCAACCGGGAACGACGGGGGCGGGAGCAGAGCACGCGGGCTTGCGGTCAGCGGATACGGCGCGGGCAGCATCACCGACCCGATCAACGACGAACTCCCGTTTCTTCCGACGTGGAACGACGAACCCGCCTGGTGGGAAGAACCCGCGCTCGAACCAGATCCCGCGTCGCAAGACGCGGCGCCGCCTGGCCCTGTCCCCGACCCTGACGACGAGATCCCACCCTTCTGAACGGGGATCGGGGTCCCGAGGGGGGCGGTTCCGGTGGTCCCGATGCCTGTGGGGTGGTGCGGATATGTCCCCGACCTGGCCACTCGGACGTGACCACCCGTCCTGGCCGCCCCTACCTGACGTGCCCGATTTGGCCGCCATGACCTGACTTCGCCGACCTGGGCATCCGGACGAGGATTCCTGTCCTTCCCGTGGGCGTCCCCGCCCTCCCGGAAGGCGACGTCCGGCAGGGGTGGACGTTGACGGTCCGTCCTCCCTCACGCACCGTCTGGGTCAACGCGTCCAGCAGGGTCCAGCCGTACGAACGCATTCGGGCCGCTGTCCATGGCGTGGGCGCGGAAGGGCTCGATCCGCTCTCTCGGAGATGGGCCGGCCGTGCCCCGTCACGGCCGGAGTCGGGAAGCGTCTCATCGAGAAATTTCGGATTGGATGCCGAAATTTTCGGAGACGCCCATGGGAAGGCACGTCGTACTTTCCCATGGGCGTGGTGGGTCAGGCTCCGGTGCAGTTGACGGAGGACGGGATGCCGTTCGTGCCGGACCAGTTGCCGGTGAAGCCGAACGTGGTCGAGGCGTTCGCGGCGAGGGCGCCGTTGTAGCTCGCGTTCTTGACGGTGACGTTCGCCCCGGACTGGCTGAGGGTGCCGTTCCAGAGCTGGGTGATGGTCTGCCCGTTCGGGAACGTCCAGGTCACGGTCCAGCCGCTGATCGCCGCCGAGCCGGAGTTCTTGACCGTGACCTCACTCTGGAAGCCGGTGTTCCACTGGTTCACCAGCGCGTACGTCGCGGAGCACGCCTTGCCGGTGCCAGGCGAGGACGACGGGCTGGCCGAAGGACTGGCCGAGGGGCTCGCACTGGGGCTCGGGCTGGAGGTGGTGCCTCCGAACGCGTTGCTCACCCCGGTGTAGGCGGGCTTGGAGTTGTAGTTGTCGTCGAACAGCAGGGGCGCTCCGTACCCCGAGAACACGTCGGGGACCCAGGAGTACGTGTCGGTGACACCCCACACGGTGATGCCGACGCAGCGCGTGACGTTCAGGCACGCCTTGGTCAGCGTGTTGTAGTTGCCGCTCTGGGTGGCCAGCTTGGTGGAGTCGGCCGGGGTCTGCATCCGGACGTCCACCTCGGTCAGCGCCACGTCCACGCCGAGGTCGGCGAACCGCTGGAGGTTGGCCTGCAGGTCGGAGGGGATCTGGCCGAGGATGAAGTGCGCCTGGAACCCGACGCCGTCGATCGGGACGCCCTGCTGCTTGAACGCCTTGACCATGTTGTACACGGCCGTGCTCTTCGAGTTGACGCCTTCGATGTTGTAGTCGTTGTAGTAGAGCTTGGCGCTCGGGTCGGCGGCACGCGCTGCCTGGAAGGCGGTGGCGATGTAGCTGTCGCCGATCGTCGTCTGGAAGACCGACTGGCGGCGGCTGCCGTCGTCGTTGAACGCCTCGTTGACCACGTCCCAGGCGTACAGCTTGCCCTGGTAGTGGCCGGCGACGTTGCTGATGTGGTTCTGCATGATCGAGGTCAGGGTGCTGGAGTTGAAGCCGCCGTTGCTCACCCAGGACGGGAGCTGGCTGTGCCAGACCAGGGTGTGCCCCCGCACGCTCTGCCCGTGGGCCTGGGCGTGGCTGACGATGGCGTCGCCGCCGGTGTAGTTGAAGGAGCCGCGCGACGGCTCCGTGGCGTCCCACTTCATCTCGTTCTCGGGCGTGACCGAGTTGAACTCCCGGTCGGCGACCGTCGCGTACGCCGACTCGCCGAGGTGGTTGTTGGCCAGGGCGGTGCCGAAGTACTTGCCCTTGGCCGCGGCGAGCTGGCCGAGGCCGGTGGCCGCCGTCGCCGAGGTGGTGGTGGCCACGGCGACGAGCGCCGTGGCGGCCAGGGCCGTCACGGCGAGACCCGCCAGGGTTCTGGCAGGCAGACGGAAAACGCTTTCCATCATGGAGTGCCTCACCTCTTGTCCTTCTTCTGTGTGTTCTTGTGCGGGGGTGTCCCCGGTGGCGGACGCCGCCGGGGGGGTGAATGCCCGCCTTTCCTGGGGGGCCGGGATTCAGGAAAGGCGGGCGGCCATGGGAGGGTCAGCGTGCGGCGCAGCTGACGCCCGTGGGGGTGGCGTTGGTCCCCGACCAGCCGGCCAGGAACCCGAAGGTGGCCGAGGCGCCCGAGGACAGGCCGCCGTTCCAGCTCTCGTTGGTGACCGTGACGTCGGCGGAGCTCTGGGTGTGCCTGCCGCCCCACAGCTGGGTGATGGTCTGCCCGTTCGGGAAGGTCCAGGTCACGGTCCAGCCGGTGATGGCCGGACCGCCGGTGTTCTTCACCGTCACCTCGCCCTGGAACCCGCCCGGCCACTGGCCCACGGTCCGGTACGTCGCCACGCACGCCGTGCCCGGGCCCGAAGGAGAGGGACTGGCGCGGGGACTCGCGCTGGGGCTCGGACTGGCGCTCGGGCTCGCGCTCGGACTGGCGCTCGGGCTCGGGCTCGACGTGATCCCCCCGATCGCCCGCGCCTCGTCGGCCAGCACCGTGGCGGTCGCGCTCGGGTAGTGGACGCGGAAGCCGTCGTAGTCGGGATAGAGGCTCACCCCGTCCCAGTCCACGCCGGTCAGGAGCCAGAAGTTCCAGCCGTCGCCGGTGCCGTTCCTGACCGTGGACGTCCACGTCTTGTAGACGGTGTCCCGGCTGCTCCCGGTGATGCCGAACTCCTCCAGGGTCACCGGCTTCCCGTACGCCTGGGCGGCGGCCTGGTGGTCCTTGATCCACTGGGTGCCCCAGTCGGCGGATCTGCCCCAGCCGTCCGGATAGAGGTGGTAGGTGCCGAAGTCGATGCCGGGAAGGCTGGTCAGGGCCTCGTGGTCCACGCCGTCCGCGCCGTTGTAGAGCCAGTCGCTCGCGTTCCCCTGGTTGAGGAAGCCCTCGTCGCCGACCGACACCATGTGGTTCGCGTCCAGGCTCTTGATGTACGCCGACATCTCGCCCGCCCAGCCCGTCAAGGTCGAGGTGGTGCAGGTGCCGGAGGCGGGCAGGTTGGCGTTGATGCAGCGCGGTTCGTTGGCGAGCTCCCAGGCGAAGATCGTCGGGTCGTCCTTGTACGTGACGCCCGTGACGGTGTTCGTACGGTTGAGCAGGTGGCTGATCCAGTTCTTGTACCAGCCCTTGATCGTGGCGTCGGTGTAGAACTGGTCGTGATACTGGCCGCCGGCCCATTTCACGTACTGGTCCATGCCGCCGAACTCCTTCCAGTTGTTCACGAACGGAAGGATCAGCCGGACGCCTGACTGCGCGGCCTTGGCGATGACGTGGTCGAGGTGCTCCAGGCCGTCGGCGCCGTCGTTGTACGCGGGCCTGCCGGTCGCGGTGTCCCAGTACTGGAAGTAGACGCCGGCCTTCTTGCCCTCGCCGTCCACGTGCGGGACGGATCCGTCGACGGAGCCGATGTCGAGGGAGGCCCAGGCGCGCATCACGGTCAGGTCCATCGCCTTGGCGTCGTCGAAGACGTCGTCGACCATGGCCTGGCTCGCGAAGATCGGATAGTAGTTGTTGGTCCCGCCGTACCGGAACGGCTGGCCGTTCAGGACGAACCCGCCCCCGGAGCGGGTGACGAACCCGCTGGGCGCAGCCTCGGCCGTGCCGGCGTGCAGTGCGACCGAGGCCGCCGCGAGCAGCGTCGCGGCCACGGCCAGTGCCTTCGTACGCATTCGTGATCTCCTTTGGGGCCCGCGCCCGCGCGTTCCACGGACGGACACGCGCGGACGCGGGAGCGCGGGGGTTACGCGGGGGTGCAGGTGATCGACGTGGGGGCGCCGTTCGTGCCGGACCAGTCGCCGGTGAAGCCGAACGTGGTCGAGGCGTTGGCGGCGAGGGCGCCGTTGTAGCTCGCGTTCTTGACGGTGACGTTCGCCCCGGACTGGCTGAGGGTGCCGTTCCAGAGCTGGGTGATGGTCTGGCCGTTCGGGAACGTCCAGGTCACGGTCCAGCCGCTGATCGCCGCCGAGCCGCTGTTCGCCACCGTCACCTCACCCTGGAATCCGCCCTGCCAGGAGTTCGCCACCTTGTACGTCGCCGCGCACGTCCGGCCGGTCGGGGAGGCGCTGGGGGAGGGGCTGGCCGACGGCGAAGCGGACGGAGAAGCCGAGGGAGACGGCGACGGCGAAGCAGACGGCGAAGCCGAAGGGGAAGCCGAAGGGGAAGCCGAAGGGGAAGCGGACGGGGACGCTGAGGGCGACGGTTCGGAACCGGGAGCCGACCCCCAGATCTTCGCGCCACCGGAGTGGATCGTGATGTTCTGCACGGTCACCGGCGTGGAGCCCGGCGTGGTGGAGACGCCGGTGTACGACCAGTCGTTCGCCGGGTCCCAGGAGCCCGAGCTGGCGATCCGGAACTGGACCTCCCGCCGCGACTCCGACTGGCCCGCGGGAGCGATGACCTGGCCGGAGCAGTCGATCGTGACGTAGTAGATCCGTCCGGAGAACTGCGTCGGGCCCGCTGGGGCGGCGCACTGGTTGTACGCGGAGGTCAGGGTGATCTGCGCGGGCGTCGTGTCGCCGTCGAGCGTGAAGTAGTAGCGGAACGCGCCGTCGGTCAGCGCCCGGGCCGGCCACGCCGAGTGGTTGACGATCAGCGTCTTGATCTCGGTGAAGTTCGCGCCCGCGGCGTTCACCGACGCCTGGGCGTAGATCTCGGGCCCGTCCGGGGTCTCCACCGGCGGGAAGTTCGCGAGCGGCGTTCCGCCGTACTCCTTGTAGAGCCGGGCCAGCGCGCCGGTGAAGGCCGCGTTGTAGTCGGTGGCGACCTCGTTCATCACGTAGTCGCTCCGGCTGTCGGCGTAGGCGTCGTCGGCCGACTTCGGCCCGCCGGCCAGCGCGCCGTAGAGAATGTGCCTGCTCTGCGCGGGCTCACCGCTGAGGTTGTTCGTCCAGGTTCCGTGCGCGGTCCGGTGGTGCGGGTTCTTCGGCGGGTTGGCGCCGAACCCGATCAGGTACGACGAGTTGCGGGGGTTGTCGCCGAGGGCGTAGCCGATCTGGCGGACGCCGAAGTCGTGGTAGCGCGCCTTGCGGGTGGCGTCGGCGGTCAACCAGTCGCTGTAGACGAGGGCGACGAACGCCGTGTTCGACGCGTAACGCAGCGACCCCCACTGGTCGAGCACGGCCTGGCCGCCGGGGGAGTAGGGGACCCTCTGGCCGTTCACGCCGACGGTCCAGTAGTCCAGCCACCGGTTGGCGTCGTCGACGTACTGCTGCTTGCCGGTCAGCTTGGCCAGCAGGACGTAGCATCCGTACGACTTGTCGTCCCAGGCGATCGTCCACTTGTACGACTTGGTCGTGGACTGCGGCTCGGTGCCCAGGTTGGCGTAGGACGACTCGGCCTTGGTGAGGTAGGACGCGTCCTGGGTGGCGCGGTAGAGCCAGAGGGCGCCCCACACCAGTTCGTCGTTGTAGCCGCTCCAGGACTGGTAGTAGCCCGCCGCGTCGGTGATGCAGTCGCTGTACTTCTTCCGCACGGTGTCGGCGAACGTGTAGAGCTGCTTGGCGTGCGTCACCAGCGTG
Source organism: Microtetraspora sp. AC03309 (assembly GCF_020826795.1). Classification (NCBI taxonomy): domain Bacteria; kingdom Bacillati; phylum Actinomycetota; class Actinomycetes; order Streptosporangiales; family Streptosporangiaceae; genus Microtetraspora; species Microtetraspora sp. AC03309. Next base: position 35,818 of record NZ_JADDIL010000043.1, read on the forward strand.
TCGGCGTACGCCGGGTTCGTCGGGCGGAACACGATCGAGGACGCGGCCATCGCCGCCGCCGTCTCACCGGCCAGGTCCGACCCGCCGCAACTCGCGTCGATCTTGTACGCGGGGCGGGTCATCGGCATGACCTCGGCCGCGCCCCACCAGGCGTGATCGGTCCCGCCGTTGCCCACCTGGCCGTACAGCACGTTCGCCGAGGGGTGCGCCTTGATGAAGTAGTCGTTGACGAACTTCAGGTTGTCCAGCAGGTAGGGGAGCTGGCCGGACGACGCGTACGCGTCGCGGTACTCGACCGCGCCCCAGGCCAGCATGGTGGTGGACGCCGCCATCGGCAGGCCGAACTTGACGTGGTCGCCCGCGTCGTACCAGCCGCCGGTCAGGTCGAGGCCCGCGTCCTTGCCGTCGTCGAGGGCCGAGTCGCCGCGCCAGGTCACCCTGCCCGCGGCCGGCAGCTTCCCGGACCGCTGCGCCTCGTAGAAGAAGAGGGATTTCTGGAGCGCCTCGCCGTAGTTGAACGCGGGTGCCGCCGAGGCGGCGGGGGTGAGGACCGCGCTCTGGACCACCGGGGAGAGCGCGGCCGCGACCAGCAGGGCGGCCAGGGCCGTGAACGTACGCCGCATGTGGATGCCTCGTGTTACGGGGTGTCGGGGGGTGTCGGGGGTGCGGTGAAGGGTCAGGCGACACCGCACCCCCGGGCCTATCTCAGGGGAAGAGCAGGCCGTACTGGCCGAGAGCGGTGGCCACGTCGACCTGCGCCCAGAACCGGTGGTAGTTGAACGTCGGCGCGGGGGCCGTGCCGTTCAGGTACGACTGGACCTTCGGCCAGTCCGGGTCGTTCTTGTACCAGGACCGGATGGAGATGAAGGTCGAGTTGGAGTTGATCGTGTCGCCGTTCGGCATCTTGCCGGTCCAGCCCGCCGGGACGTAGACCGGGTCGTCGAGGCGGTTGTAGTCCGCCTTGGTCTCGGGCACCGACACGCCCTTGCTGTCCTGGCTGTTCTTCCAGACGCCGTCGAGTAGCGCCTTGGCCGTGGACTTGGCGCCCGCGTGGCCCGACTTGGCGGCGTAGAACATCAGGGTCTTGGCGTAGGAGCCGGCGACGCCCACGTCGGTGGTGTGGTCGACGACCGAGACGTGCAGGCCGGTGTTGGCCGGGGGCATCCCGGGGCCGCTGAAGTTGCCGTCCGGCTGGCCGGTCCAGCGCAGCGTCGACGGGATCTGGTAGGTGCCGTCGGCGTTCACCGTCGTGTTCGCCAGCGCCCAGGTGACCCACTTGTCGAGGATGGTCTTGGCGTCGGCGTCGCCCGTGGCGTAGTAGTACTCGGCCACGCGCTCCATGGACCAGGCCTGGAAGCCGAACCACTGGTTGGACGGCGGGTCGTGGTAGACCGGCTGCCAGTCGTACGACATGCCGAAGAAGGTCGGCAGAGTGGACGGCGGCGCCGCGTAGTGCCCCTCGTAGCTGTTGGTCGCGCCGCCGGCGATCGCGCCTTCGGCCGACTGCAGCCACTTGTAGAACTGGAGCTGGCGCGTGAGGCTCGTCGACCAGTCGGTGACGGCCGTCGTGCCCTTGGGCTTGAGCTCGGTCACGTTCGACAGGGCGTACGCCGCGAGCGGGTTCTGGTAACCGGAGTGGTTGTGGCTCGCGCCGATCCGCCATGCCCAGCCTGCGGAGGTGTCACTCGCGCCGCCCCAGGCGTAGTACCAGTTCAGCAGGTACGCCGCGCTGTCCTTTCCGGTGCCGGCGGCGCAGGAGGTGCTGGTGCAGCCCTGCTTCTTGAAGTACTTGTCGTACATCGAGTAGCGCAGGTAGTCGCCCATCTTCGCGGCCTTGGCGACCGTGCCGGAGATCTGCCCCTCCTTGCCCTGGTCCTTGGCCCACTGCAGCGCCCAGTAAGCGACCTGCACGGCGCGGGCGTCGGCGTCGGGGGCGTTGGTGTACTTCCACTGCTTGGCGTAAGAGGCGTCCTTGGTGAACAGGTCGAGGAAGCCGTTGGTGCCGCCGAACTTGAACGTGTCGCAGGACGGCTGCGGGATCGTCTCGAAGACCGACTCCTCCGGGCCGCGCTGGTAGGTGTTGATGTAGGCGGGCCTGGTCGTGCCGTCGCCGCACCGGCCGAAGCCGTAGGTGTTGTCGACGTCGAGCAGCCAGTGCATGCCGTACACGTCACTGGTGCCGTAGGCGGTCTTCAGCTCGTTCGCGATCGGGTCCACGCCGACGCTCACGCCCGACTCCAGCTGGGACGGGTACTGCTTGACGTCCTCCCACTCCCCGGCGTACGTCGCGGGCTTGCTGGGGTTGTAGAACGAGTTCGTCGGCTGGTCGGCGGTGGACGGGATGATGTACTTCTCCAGCGACGTCCACGCGTTGTTGAACTTGCTCCAGTCGCCGGTGACCTTGCCGTACATCGCCTCCAGCCACAGGTAGTAGCTGTACGCCTCGGAGGTCGTCTCGTGGCCCTGGTCGGGGGCCTCCACCATCAGCGTCTCGACCGAGTGGTATGGCACGCCCTCGGGCGAGAAGTACCCGTTGGCCGGGTCGTGCAGCTTGTTGTACATCGTCAGGAAGTTCTGGACGTACGCGTTGGCCGGCGGGCTGACGCTCGGCGAGGCTGAAGGCGACGCGGACGGGGACGCCGAGGGAGAGGCCGAGGGAGAGGCGGACGGCGAGGCCGAAGGCGAGGCGGACGGGGACGCCGACGGCGACGGGGTGGCGCCGCAGGTGACCCCGTTGATCGTGAAGGAGGTCGGCTTGGGGTTGCTGCCGCTCCACGTTCCGTTGAAGCCGATGCTGGTGGAGGCGCCCGTCCCCAGGCTGCCGTTCCACGACAGGTTCGTCGCGGTGACGCCCGCGCCGCTCTGGCTCCAGTTCGCCGACCAGCCCGGCAGCGTCACCTGCTGGCTGCCGGGGAAGGTGAACTTCAGTGTCCAGCCGTTGACGGCGTCGCCGAGGTTCTTGATGGTGAGGTTGGCGGTGAACCCGCCCTGGCCGGGGGAGGACGTCCACTCGTTGGTCGCGTACGCCACGTCGCAGGACACCGCGGCGGACGCGGGGGTCTGCGCCAGACCGGTCAGCACGCCGGCGGACACGCCGGCCGCGGCGACCAGGGCGATCCGTCTCCGAGATCGTGGGAGCGCTCCCGTAGTAGAGGCTCTTCTGCGCATTTTCGGGGGTTCTCCAAGGTGTCGGGGGGTGCATCGCCCGGATGGAACGCCAGGTGGCGAACGCGGTGCGCGATGCGGAGTGATGGCTAGGTGGAACCGGTAGGATGGGAGCGCTCCCATCCAGGATTGTGGGAGCGCCGGTGTGGATGTCAATCACCTGTTGCGTGCCGCTCGCCGAGCCCCGTCCCGCGTAGGTGAGGCACCCTCACAGGGCTGGTCTTTTGCCGGAACCTCCCCGTACGGCGCCCGCGCGGTGGGTGAAAGTTTCAGCTGTTTCGCCGGGTTCGCTCCGGCGGTCACGGCCGTGGTTTGGCTCCGCGTCCGGGGGTAGGCGGATACGCATCTTCCTACATGGGAGGCACCCATGGTTCACACCAAGGAAGCTCCGTCCACCGGCGAGCTGGTCCGGCAGATGTCGGAGCAGATGTCCCGGCTGGTCCGGGACGAACTGCGGCTCGCCAAGATCGAGCTCACGGAGAAGGGCAGGCACGCCGGGATCGGCGCCGGGCTCTTCGGCGGTGCCGGGGTGATCGCCCTGCTCGGCGGGGGAGCGCTCGTGGCCACCGCGATCCTCGCCCTGGCGCTCGTGATTCCCGCCTGGGCGGCGGCACTCGCCGTCGGCGGCGGGCTGCTCTTCCTGGCCGCCGTGCTCGGTGTGGTGGGGAAGCAGCAGGTGTCCGCCGCGACGCCGCCGACCCCGCGCCGGACGATGCGGAGCGTCAGGAGTGACATCGGCGTCGTGCGTGAGGGAGCGCGCAGGTGAGCGAAACCGACCCCTGGCTGGACCGCGACGACACCGCGGGAGAGGTCGGGGTGCACAGCCAACTCGTGAAGGGTGGTGCGGTCAGCGAGCCCGGCGACACCCTGAACGAGTCGTTGCAGCGCGTCATCGTCGTGTGGCAGCCGGCCGAAGCCGAGGAGGCGGCGGTACTCGCCGACATCGAGCGCGACCGCGCGGAGCTCGCCCGTACCGTGGCCGCCCTGGCGTCCCGGCTCGACGTCAGGCGCCGCGCCGGCGAGAAGGCCCGCCGGGCGGCGGGCAGGACGCGACCCATGCTGATCGTCGCCGTGGCCGGGATGGCGGCGGCGGTGCTCCTCCGCCTGCTGATGCGGCGAGGCCGGCGGCGGCCGGCCTGACCCGGCACCGCCCCGGCCGTGGTCCTCCAGTGGGACGATGTCCAGAGGATCACGAGAAGGGGCGCGCGTGGACGATTGCGTGTTCTGCGCCATCGTGGCGGGCCGCACACCGGCCGCTACGGTGCTGTCGGACGATGTGGCCGTGGGTTTCCTCGACGCGCGGCCGGTTTTCAAGGGGCACGTCCTCGTCGTGCCGCGGACCCATGTCGAGACCCTGTCGGACCTGCCCGTGGCCGACGTCGGACCGTACTTCCAGCGGGTGCGGGAGGTGGCCCGCGCGGTCGAGGAGGGCCTCGGCGTCGCGGGGACCTTCGTCGCGCTGAACAACCGGGTCAGCCAGAGCGTCCCCCACCTGCACACCCATGTCGTGCCGCGCGATCGCAAGGACGGGCTGCGCGGCTTCTTCTGGCCCCGGGTGAAGTACGCCGACGACGGCGAGGCGAGGGAGTACGCCGAGCGGATCCAGGCCGCAGTCAAGAAATCTACAACGTAAAGGACGCGGCGTGGAACCCGTTGTGGCGGTCCTGGTGGTGGCGGGGCTCGTCGGCGTGCCGTCGATCGTCCTGTGGCGTGTGCTGCGCGGCCGGCGCGAGCTCGGCAGCAGCCCGGCCGAACGCGCGACGTTCGAGACCCTGCACACGGCGTCGCTGGCCGCGCCGCCGCTGCGCGCCGGGCTCACCCAGGCGGGCGCGCTCAAGGCGTCGCGCTACCTGCGCGAACTTCTCGGCTCCCCGGCGATCGCCATCACCGACGGCGAGGAACTGCTCGTCTACGACGGCGAGGGCGACCACCACGCCAAGGAGGCGTTCGGCCACGCCGCCAGGACGCTGGAGGACGGCAGGACCCAGGTGCTCGCGCTGGACTGCGACCTGCTGGAGTGCCCCATCCGGCATGCCGTGGTCGTGCCCCTCACCACCGAGGACCGCGTGGTCGGCACGCTCGCCGCGTACGGCGACCACGCCTCGGCGGGGCTGGTGCGGGCCGCGCAGGAGGTGGCGCGGTGGGTGGACTCCCAACTGGAGCTGGCCGAGCTCGACCGCTCACGGACGATGCTCATGGAAGCCGAGGTCAGGGCGCTGCGCGCGCAGATCTCGCCGCACTTCATCTACAACTCGCTGACCACGATCGCGTCGTTCGTCCGTACCGACCCGGAACGGGCCAGGGAACTGCTGCTGGAGTTCGCCGACTTCACCCGCTACTCGTTCCGGCGGCACGGCGACTTCACCACCCTCGCCGAGGAACTGCACTCCATCGAGCGCTATCTCACCCTCGAACGGGCCAGGTTCGGCGACCAGCTCCAGGTCACGCTCCGCATCGCCCCCGAGGTGCTGGCCGTCGCCGTGCCGTTCCTGTGCCTCCAGCCGCTGGTCGAGAACGCCGTACGGCACGGCCTGGAGAGCAAGCCGGGTGCCGGCCGGATCTCGATCCTGGCCGAGGACGCGGGGGCCGAGTGCGGCATCAGCGTCGAGGACGACGGCATCGGCATGGACCCGGAGCGGCTGCGCCGCATCCTCTCCGGAGAGGACCGGGCCACCGGCGTCGGCCTGGCCAACGTGGACGAGCGGCTGCGCCAGGTGTACGGCGACGAGTACGGCCTGGTGGTGGAGACCGCCAGGGACGCCGGGACCAAGGTCAGCATCCGCCTCCCCAAGTACCACCCCGGCGTCTCGGCTTGATAACCGCTCTCCGATAAGTCCGGGCCGCGTGACAGGGCTCATTTATGGTGCCGATCATGTGGCCGGACCTCGTTTCACTGGACGTCACGCCCTCGCCGGAAAGCGATAACCCGCTCGCGGACATCTGGCCCGGAGCACCCGGCTGGCTCGTCGCCCTGGCGGTCGCGGTCCTCGCGGTGATCGTCCTGGCAGGAAAGCTGAAACCGCTGATACCGGCGGCGAAATGGCTGGGCGGCGTCTTTCGCACGGTGTTCCGCCGGCCGACGCCCGAGGCCAGGTTCCGGATAGGCCGCAGGAGGCATTTCGCGGAGCACGTCGAACTGCAGTTGAAATTGCTCGCGAGCAACGAGGACTGGCATGACGACCGGTTCGCCGAACTCGAGGCGGAGGTGGAGATCGAGGGGCGGGTACACCCGCTCCGCTGGTTCGGCGGATCAAGGTCCAGGAGCGTCCTGCTGCGCAGGGAGAAATCCCTGTCGAAAGCGCTTCGGCGTACCGGGGAAAGACTCGTCATCCTGGAGGGAGAGCCGGGCGCGGGAAAGAGCGTGGCGCTGCGTCACATCGGCCAGCGGCTGGCCAGGGAGGCGAGCAAGGCCCGGGGAATGGCGGTCATCCCGCTCTATGTGAATCTCAAGGAGTTCCGTCCCGAGCGCCGGCCCGTGGACAGCGACGCCGTACGGGAATTCATTCTCGCGACGCTCAGACGGGTCAACGACCGGGACGTCGACCGGTTCCTGGACGAGGAATTCGACAAGGGATTGCAGGACGGCTCCTGGTTGATACTCCTCGACTCCTTCGACGAGATCCCCGACGTGCTGAGCACCGCCCAGTCCAGCGACACCCTCAAGGAGTACGCGGAGGCCGTCTACACCTTCCTGCACGGCATGAAGCGGTGCCGCGCGGTGATCGCCTCAAGGGAGTTCCACGGCCTGCGCTCCTTCCACCTGCCCACCTTCAAGATCGTCCGGCTGACGAGAAGGCAGCAGCGTGACCTCGTCAGCAGGTCCGGGCTGTCGCCGAACCTGCAGGCGCTGGTGGAGAACGGCCTGGCCTCCGCCGACTCGGAACTGCGGCAACTGGCCGCGAACCCCATGTCCCTCAGCCTCCTGTGCGAGCACGTGCGCGAGAACGGGGAGTTCCCCTCCAACGCGTACACGACGTACGAGAGTTACCTGGCGAAGCGGCTGGAACGGGACGCGGAACGGGTGCGGAGCCGCTACGACGTGAGCCCCGCGTTCGTCCGGGCCGTCGTCGAGGAGTCCGCCTTCTCCATGGCCGACGTACGGGGACTCGGGCTCAGCCCGTCCCGTGGCGCACTGCGCACGGCCCTCGTCGCGGGGGGCCGGGTCTCGGTCCAGAAGCTCGACGCCGTCCTGGACGCGATGGAGTACATGAAGCTGGGGCGGCGGGACGGGGAGGCCCAGGATCCCGCGTTCACCTTCACCCACCGCCGTTTCCAGGAGTACTTCGCCACCTGCGTCGTGTTGAGGGACCGCGATCGGGTCACGCCCGAGGCGCTGCTGACCGAGGGGCAGTGGCGCGAGACGGCGGTCGCCGTGCTCCAGACCCAGCCGCCCGCCGACACCGCCGTGCTCCTCGACGAGGCCGCGGCCCTGCTGCGCCGCATGGTCGCACAGCTGCCCGAAGCGATCCCGGATCGGGACACGCACGACAAGGAAGCCGGAGACGCGAGTACTGGAGACACGGACGCGGAGGGCACGGACGCGGAGGGCACGGACGCGGAGGGCACGGACGCCGGTCGGCGCGAGTTCCGATGGCCCTCCGGCTCGTACCACCTGCTCCGTCTGCTGAGCGCCGGCGCGGGCCAAGCGCCCGCGACGCTGCCGGACTCCTGCCGTGCCGACGCCGGGAGGATCCTGCGGGCCGCCTGGGACCGGGGCCGCCGCCACGACCGGAAGTGGGCGCTGGAGCTGTCGCCCATCGCCGACGAGGCGACCACGCTCTTCCTGGTCGAGCAGGGCTTCGCGGCCGGCAGCGGCACCCTCAGGGGAGCCGCCTTCGACGCCGTCGGCAGGCTGGCCGCGCCCTCGGCGAAGCTCTACGACGGGGTACGGGCGGCCCTGATCGAGATGGCGGCCTCTGGCAGGCTGGCGAGCGAAAGCCTGATCATCCGCGCGCAGATCTCGCGGCTGCCCGACCCGGGGCCGTTGCTCGGAACACTGCGGCTGCTGCGTGCGGCGCCCGTGATCGACTTGCTGCTGGCCACCGGATGGATCACCGCGTTCGTCGCTCTGGCCGATGAGACTCCGGGGTTCTCGTCGCTACTGATGTGGGCGTTCACGGCGGCGATCGCGGTCTCCACCTACCAGCTCATCCTCTCCCCGGAAAGCCCGCTTCGATTCCCCCGAACGCGGGTCCGCGTCACTCTTCCCGGGAGAGGCAAGGCTGATCCGCTCGCGTGGTTGATGCGGTCAGGGCTGATCGTGTCCCCGTTCGTCACCATGCTCGGGAAATCCTCTCGCTGCGCCGGCTCCGGCGATGCCGATCGCCTCTGCGTCTCCTTCGCCGCGCTCGACGTTTCCCTCGTCCGCTTCGGCCTGGCTCTCGCGGTCGCGTTCGCCTTCCTGTTCCTGCTGTGGCCCGGCTGCGTGCGTCATGCCGTGCGGCATGGATGTGTGGCCTCGGTGGCGCGGTGGCCGCTCATCCCCGTCCGCGCGGTGGTGCACGTCCTCGGCGCTTCGGGGCCGATCTCGAGGCCGAGAATCATGGGAGCCGTCGTCGTGGCGACCTCGATCCCGGTCATCGCGGGCTTGTCGGCCTGGGCGGTCAGCTGGCTGGCCGACTACAAGAACCTCGTGATCTTTGTGGGATCCATAGGAGCGGCATTGTTCACGGGCATGTGGATCTTCGGCCTCATCTACATGGCGATCGAGCGTCGCCGCGAGACTGCCCGCGTACTGCGCCTCGCGGCGGACGGGGCCGTGCCCGGAGCCCGGGACCTGTTGGGGACGCTCCTCGAACTGCGGACGAGTCGCGGTGTGGAGAAATGGGTGGACGAGGTACAGCGGCACGCCCTGGCGGGTGCTCTCGAACCCGTCCGGGTGCTCTCCGACCTGCTGGCCGCGATCGACCTGACGCGCGAGTCGCCCCGCGGTGTCCCGGACGCCCCCCTGCTCGGCAGCCGGTTCGGCACTCTGGCGGACACAGTGCCCGACGTCGCCCTGGACGCCGTGCCGGGTGTGAGCGCCGAGTTCGCGGCGTGGCTGGAGCAGCGCGAGCACCGCCTCCCGGTGGTCCTGCGGTCCCTGCCGGAGATCACGCTGGACCGGATGGCGCGGGTGGTCGAGCAGGTCGAGCAGGCGAAGGTCACCCGCGCCCGCCCGGACACGGAGAACGAAGGCCGACCCGTCGAGCCGGAAGCGACGGTGTGATGACCGCGCGGCCGGGCGTTGACTTCGGCTGTCCTGATTCATCACGCTCTATGGGATTCGGTGGTGAAGGAGGACGCCTGTGACCGGCCTGCGGGTCCTGGCAGTGGACGATGAGCAGCCCGCCCTGGAGGACGTGGCGTACCTGCTCAGAGCGGACCCGCGCATCGGCGAGGTGCTGACCGCGCGCGACGGCGCGGCGGCCCTGAAGCTGCTGGACCGGGCGATGGCCGAGGGCAGGCCCGTGGACGCGGTCTTCCTCGACATCCGGATGCCCGGCCTGGACGGTGTGGTGCTCGGCCGGCTCCTCGCCCAGTTCACCCGGCCGCCGAAGATCGTGTTCGTGACCGCCTACGAGGACCACGCGGTCGACGCGTTCGAGTTGAAGGCCGAGGACTACCTGCTCAAGCCGGTCCGGCCCGAACGGCTGGCCGAGGCGATCAGGCGTGTGTGCGGAAGCCGTACGGTGCCGGAGGCCGGGCCGCAGGCGGACACGATCCCGGTCGAGCTGGGCGGGGTGACCCGGTTCGTCACCAGCACCGAGGTCAGGTACGTCGAGGCGCGCGGGGACTATGCCCGGCTGCACACCGCGACGGGAAGCCACCTGGTGCGCATCCCGCTGGCCGCGCTGGAGGAACGCTGGGCGTCGGCCGGGTTCGTCCGCGTCCATCGCAGCCACCTGGTCGCGCTCCGGCACATCGACGAGCTGCACATCGACTCCGGCCGGTGCGTCGTGCGGATCGGCGACACGGAGATCCCCGTCAGCAGGCGGCACACCCGCGAGCTGCGCGACCTGCTGGTCCGCCGGGCGCGGAAGGCCGGGCCCCGATGACCGAGAAGCGGACGACAGAGAAGCGGATCTCGGATCTGCTGCGGGCGAACCGGTCCGCCGCCGAGGCCGACCGGCCGCGCCGCGTCGCCGTCACCAGCCCGCGCACGGCAGCCGCCCGCCGGCCCCGTCGCCCACTCACCACGGAGATCGACGAGCAGACGCGGCTCGGCGAGGTCTACATGGCGTCGCTGGTGCGCACCCAGTTCCGGCTGGGGCTGTTCGTCTGCTCGGTGCTCGGCTGCGTGGTCGGCGGGCTGCCCCTGCTGTTCCTGCTGGTCCCCGAGCTGCGCTCGGCCGACCTGTTCGGCCTGCCGCTGCCGTGGATGGTGCTCGCCGGTCTCATCTATCCCGCGTTCGTCGTCGGCGCCTGGCTCTACGTACGGCAGGCGGAGCGGAACGAGCGCCATTTCGCCGACCTGATGGAGCGTGAGTGACCCGGTGAGCCCCGCGTACGGTGTGACCGCGGTTGTGCTCGTGTTGCTCGCGGCGGTCCTGATCGGGGCATTCGGGATCCGGGTGTCCCGGACGACCTCGGACTTCTACGTCGCGTCCCGCACGGTGTCCCCGCTGTGGAACGCCTCGGCGATCGGCGGGGAGTACCTCTCGGCGGCCTCGTTCCTCGGGGTCGCCGGGCTGATCCTCACCTACGGCGCGGACATGCTGTGGCTCCCGGTCGGCTGGACCGGCGGATACCTCGTGCTGCTCGTGCTCGTGTCGGCTCCGCTGCGCAGGTCCGGGGCGTACACGCTGCCGGACTTCGCCGAGGCGCGGCTGGAGTCGATGGTGGTGCGGCGCACATCTAGCGTGCTGGTGGTGCTGATCGGCTGGCTCTACCTCATGCCGCAGTTCCAGAGCGCCGGACTGGTCTTCCGTACGATCACGGGCGCGCCGACCTGGGCCGGCGGTCTGCTCGTCGCGGTGGTGGTCGCGCTCAACGTGCTGTCCGGCGGCATGCGGTCGATCACGTTCGTCCAGGCGTTCCAGTACTGGATCAAACTGACCGCGCTGGCGGTGCCGCTGGTGTTCATGCTGATCGCCTGGCGGTCCGACGGGTCGCCCGGCCTGCCGCCCGGCGATCCGTGGGCGCTGCCGCTGCACGGGCGCGAGCATCCGGTGTACGCGACGTACTCGCTGATCCTGGCGACGTTCCTCGGGACGATGGGCCTTCCGCACGTGCTGGTCCGCTTCTACACCAACCCCGACGGCCGGGCCGCCCGCCGGACCACGTTGCTGGTCCTCACGCTGCTCGGCGCCTTCTATCTGATGCCCGCGGTGTACGGCTACCTCGGCCGGGTGTACGGGCTGCCCGCGACGGACGCCGTCGTCCTCACCCTGCCGGGACGGCTGGTCGGCGGGACGGCGGGGGAGCTGCTGACCGCGCTGGTGACGGCGGGGGCGTTCGCCGCGTTCCTGTCGACGTCGTCCGGGCTGGCGGTGTCGGTCGCGGGGGTGATCGCGCAGGACATCATGGGCGGCGGGGTACGGCCGTTCCGCGTGGCCACGGTGCTCGCGGTGACCGTGCCGTTCGCGCTGGCGGGGATGGCGCGGACGCTCCCGGTGGCCGACGTGGTGGGGCTGGCGTTCGCGGTCGCCGCGTCCTCGTTCTGCCCGCTGCTCGTGCTGGGCATCTGGTGGCGGCGGCTCACGACGGTCGGCGCGCTGGCCGGGCTCCTCACCGGGGGCGGGCTGGCCTGCGTCGCGGTCATCGCGACCATCATCGGCGGGCCGTACACGGGATGGCCGGAGGCCCTGCTGGCCCAGCCGGCGGCGTGGAGCGTCCCGATCTCCTTCACCGTCATGATCGTCGTCTCGCTGCTGACGCCGTCCCGCGTGCCGAGGAACGTGGCCAGGACGATGGTCCGCCTGCACACCCCGGAGACGCTGGACGTGGACCGCGGCGACTGGCGGCCGCGCTCGGTCTGACGTCCGGCGGCCCGGCCGACCGTTGGGCGCATTGATGGGACCACTCATCGCAGGCCGTACCTGCTTGACCGCCGCGTGTCGGCGGCTCACCGAAGAACCCGCTCCGGCGTCTCGTCGCGGGGTACCGTCCGCTCCTACGCTCTGCGTGATCCAGATCACAGCCGTTGGAGGTCGCGTGACGACTCGGCAACATGACGCATCGATTTATGAGGAGATTCAAGCCGGCGAGCGGTTCAAGGAACTGCGCGGCAGGTTTCGGGGCTGGGTCTTCCCGGCGACTGTGGCGTTCCTCGTGTGGTACGTACTTTACGTCGTTCTGTCCGGCTTCGCGCGGGGCTTCATGGGCACGAAGCTCTTCGGCAACATCAACGTCGCCCTGGTCTTCGGCATCCTGCAGTTCGTCTCGACGTTCCTGATCGCCTGGGCCTACTCGCGGCACGCGGCGGCCAAGCTCGACCCGCTCGCCGACGAGCTCCGCAACGAGGTCGAGGAGAAGACGGCCGCATGAAGCACGAGACCCTGTCGACGATCCTGTTCGTCGTCTTCGTCGCCGGAACGCTGGTCATCACCTTCTGGGCCAGCAGGAACACCAAGACCGCCGCGGACTACTACGCGGGCGGCCGCTCGTTCAGCGGCCTGCAGAACGGCCTGGCGATCGGCGGCGACTACATGTCGGCCGCGTCGTTCCTCGGCATCGCCGGCATCATCGCGCTGTCCGGTTATGACGGGTTCCTCTATTCGATCGGCTTCCTCGTCGCCTGGCTCGTCGCGCTGCTGCTCGTCGCCGAGCTGATGCGCAACTCCGGCAAGTTCACGATGGCCGACGTGCTCGCGTTCCGGATGAGGCCGCGCCCGGTGCGTACGGCGGCCGGCGTGTCCACGATCGTGGTCAGCATCTTCTACCTGCTCGCCCAGATGGTCGGCGCGGGTGCCCTGGTCGGTCTGTTGCTCGGCGTGCACTCCGAGGCCGGGAAGATCTGGACGATCATCGCGGTCGGCCTGCTCATGATCGTCTACGTGGTGTTCGGCGGGATGAAGGGCACCACCTGGGTCCAGATCGTCAAGGCCGTGCTGCTGATGACCGGCGCGACGCTGATCACCCTGCTCGTCCTCGGCAAGTACGGCTTCAACCTGTCGGGCCTTCTCGGCGAGGCCGCCGAGAAGAGCGGCAAGGGCGCCGCGTTCCTGGAGCCGGGCCTGAAGTACGGCACCGAGGCCCAGGGTATCGCGGGCAAGATCGACCTGATCAGCCTGGGCCTGGCACTCGTCCTCGGCACCGCCGGCCTGCCGCACATCCTGATCCGCTTCTACACCGTGCCCACCGCCAGGGACGCCCGCAAGTCCGTCCAGTGGGGCATCGGCATCATCGGCGTGTTCTACCTGCTCACCCTGGTGCTCGGGTTCGGCGCCGCCGCGCTGGTCGGCAGCAAGGCGATCACGGCCCAGGACAAGGCGGGCAACACGGCGGCGCCGCAGCTCGCCAAGGCGGTCGGTGAACTGATCTTCGGCGAGGTCGGCGGCACGATCCTGCTCGCGGTCATCGCCGCGGTCGCGTTCGCCACGATCCTGGCGGTGGTCGCCGGTCTGACCCTGGCCTCCTCCTCCAGCTTCGCGCACGACCTGTACGCCCACGTGTTCAAGCGGGGCAACGCCACCGAGCGTCAGGAGGTCGTGGTCGCCCGGATCTCCGCCTTCGTGATCGGCGCGGTCGCCATCGCGCTGAGCATCTTCGCCCAGTCGCTCAACGTGGCGTTCCTGGTGGCGCTGGCCTTCGCGGTGGCGGCGTCGGGCAACCTTCCGGCGATCCTCTACAGCCTGTTCTGGAAGAGGTTCAACACCTCGGGAGCCGTCTCGGCGATCTACGCCGGCCTGGTCTCGTCCGTCGTGCTCGTCATCTTCTCGCCGGTGGTCTCCGGGGCGCCGACGTCGATGTTCCCCGACACCGACTTCCACTGGTTCCCCCTGTCGAACCCGGGCATCGTCTCCATCCCGATCGGCTTCCTCGCCGGATACATCGGGACGGTCCTCAGCAAGGAGTTCAACGCGTCGAAGTACGCCGAGATCGAGGTCCGCTCGCTCACCGGTGTCGGCGCGGAGAAGGCCGCCGAGCACTGATCCCGCTTCAGGTCAGGCCCGGTCGCGGGTGGCGCAGAGCCCGCGGCCGGGCCGCTCCACGCGCGGCGGTATGACGCGACCGGGATGAAGGGTCACCTGTCCGCCGCGGGATGGTACGCCGGATCTCGCATGGTTATTGTCGGTTTTGTGTACCGGCAGACGGCCAGAACCCGGATTCTCGACGCGGCCGAGGAACTCTTCTCGGGCGGCGGGTACGACGCGACCCCGACGGCGCGGATCGCGGAACTGGCCGGGGTGCCCAAGGGTCTGCTCTTCCACTACTTTCCCCGCAAGATCGACGTACTGATCTCGCTGGTGGACGAGCGGACCCTGGTCACCGAGGAGGAGGTCGAGGCGGTGCCGGGCGACGCCGCGGGAGCCCTGTCCCGGCTGGCTCGGCGGCTGCCCTTGCACGCGTCGCCCGCGATGCGGCGGATCCTGTTCCGCGAGGCCGACACGCACGGATCGGTGCGCGAGCGGCTGGGCCGGCTCAACGCCGAGATCATCAGGAGGGCGCGGTTCGCCCTGGAGCTCGCCATGCCGGGCGGACGCGGCGACGCGGCCAGGCTGGAGGCGGCCGCCGCCACGTTCGCCGCCGTCCTGCTCTACCAGGAGAGCCTCTGCCAGCTCACCGGCCACCACATCGACCCGGACGCGGTGGCCGAGCTGATCGTCCACGCGCTGGGCTGACCGTCCGCACGGCGTCACCGGTCAGGCGGGCACCTTCTCCACGGCCGGGGCGCTTCGCTCCACGATGACCGGCTCGCTCGCCGCGACCGGTTCGTCCCCCGAGCCGTCCTCACTCTCCGTCTCCCCGGCCCGCTCCCGCTTGGCCAGCGTGGTGAGCTCCTCCATCGCCTCGTCGATGTGGCCGATCAGGCTCCACACGTCGGGCACCCGGTCGGGGCAGGCCACCACTCCGAGGTCCAGCCGCCCGTCGTACGTGATGCAGGTGATGCTGAGCGCTCCCGTGACGTCGGTCAGCACGGACATCGGGTAGTACGACAACACCCGGGCCCCACAGAGGAAGAGCGGGAACGGCGGGCCGGGAACGTTGGACACGATCAGGTTCACCCCGGTCCCCACCATGCCGGCCAACCGGAACAGCGTGGGTGTGGCCAGCGCCGAGAACGGCGCGGGGAACATCGCGCAGACGTCGCTGAGCCAGGTCGCCGGGGACACCGCGAAACGCCGCTTGGCGGCCAGCATGGCGGCGCGCACCATGGTCAGCCGCTCCTTCGGGCAGTCCACGTGCGTCGCCAGCGGGGTGATCATCGCGGAGATCTGGTTGCCGATGGTCTCGCTGCCGCGTGCCGTACGGACCGCGACCGGGACCGCCGCGATGAGGGGCTGGTCGGGCAGCGCGTCGCACGAGACCAGCCAGCGGCGCAGCGCGGACGCGCACAGGGTCATGACGACGTCGTTGACACTCATCCCGAAGGTCCGGGAGACCCGCCGGATCTCGACCAGCGGGATCGATCCGAAGGCGAAGCTCCGCTCGCCGGAGATGGTCCCGTTGAACGGCGTACGCGGGGGCGCGAGCGGCGGGAGTTCCGGCCGGGGCCGCTCGTCGCCGAGGAGCCGCCGGGTCGTGCGGGCGATGAGACGGGCGCCCGGCAGGGCCGAGGCCAGGGGGATCGCGTCGAGGTCGGCCGCCGCCCGCGTGAACGAGCGGAGCGCCGCGACGGGGTGGGCGACCGAGCGGGCCACCGCGCCCGCCAGCATCGTGACCGGATCCGGCCTCCGCTCCGCCGGGACGTCCGGGGGAGTCTCGACCAGCCGGGGCTCCGGGGAGAGGTCCAGCAAGGAGACCAGGATCTCGGCGCCGGAGACTCCGTCGATGGCGCAGTGGTGGACCTTCGTGTACAGCGCCACCCGGCCGTCCGGCAGCCCGCGTATCAGGTGCATCTCCCACAGCGGCCGCGCCCGGTCCAGCCGGCGCGCGTGGATGCGGGCGACGTGCTCGGCGAGCTGGTCGTCGTCGCCCGGGGCCGGCAGCGTGGACTCGTGCACGTGGTCGCGAAGGTCGAGGTCCGGGGCCTCGGTCCAGTACGGCCGGTCGAGCGCGAAGGGCACGTCGGCGAGCCGCATCCGCAGCGGAGGGGCGAGGTGGAGGCGTTCGCGCAGCAGGCTGATCAGTCCCTCCCGGGTGATCGTCCCGGTCGGGGCGGTCGCCGGATCGAGGATGGCCACGCCCGCGACATGCGACGCGGTCGTCTGCGACTCCGCGCTCAGAAACTGCGTGTCGAGTGCCGTCAGCTGGCGCATCGGCAATCCTCCCTGCTCGCCTCCGTGCTCCGTGGCGGACGATCATCGTCCACTTCCGGAGTGTGACCATCATCTCCGCGCCGGGTTACCGCCGCGTTTCCCGCACGTCTCCGGGGAGCGACTTCAGACGCGCGTGACCCCGGCATGGTGCCGGGAAAGGCCACGAGAGCGAGACCAGTGCCGGTCGGACGCGCCTCACCTCGCCCGATGCAGGTGAGGTGGCCTCGTGGTGACATTCCCGTTCGGCGGCTCTTCTAGTCGGCCACCGTGACGTGATGTTCAACGATCCCGTCGAAGAGGTAGCCCAGCGTGTTGTACGGCGTGCGCGTCGGCTGGGTGGCCCCGGTCTCGTCGGTGGCGCGGGCCAGGAGGACGTACGGGCCGGGCTCCCTCGGGAACCAGGTGATGTGCCACGGCGTCCAGGCCGTCGCCACGCCCTGGCCACGGGTGAGGGCACGCCGCCACGACCGCCCGCCGTCGAAGCTGACCTCGACCCTGACGACGCGGCCGTTGCCCGACCAGGACCTGCCGTGCAGGACATGCCGGCGCCCGAGCCGGAGTGTCGCGTTCCAGGGCAGCTCGAACGCGCTCTTGACCACCTGGGTGGTCAGCGGTTCTCCCGACTGGCCGGGGCCGAGCATCCGGTAGAGGTCGGTGCTCCAGGGGGAGGCCAGCGGAGTGGTGGAGACCTCGATGTCCCCCACCCACTTGATCGAGGCGATCCCGGTCCAGCCGGGGACGACCAGCCGGGCGGGGAAGCCGTGGTCGGGTGGCAGCCGTTCGCCGTTCATCTCGTAGGCGAGGAACACGTCGTCCAGTGCCTTGGCGATCGGGAGCGGACGGCGGACATGACCGAGGTTCACGCCGTTGTCGACGTACTCCGGGTCGAGGCCGCTCGGCAGGACGTCCACGGCGTCCTCGGTGACCCCGGCCAGCGTGAGGATCGTGGCCAGGGGCACACCACGCCAGCGGGCGACGCCGACGGCGCCGAGCCCCCAGGGTGTGCCCGGGGTGTGCAGGCCCTGCTGGGCGGCGAAGAAGGACCGCCCGTTGCCCGCGCACTCGATCGCCACGTCCATGGTCCGCGGCGGCAGGGCCAGCAGTTCGTCGTACGTGAAGTGGCGGGGGGAGCGCAGCCCGGATCCGTGCAGCCGCAGCCGCCAGGTGGCGGCGTCGATCAGCGGGGTCGAGGTGTGGTTCCTGACGAAGAACCGGTCGTTGGGGACGTGGAAGCCCCGGCCGCGCATCGCCTCCCACCGCATCTCGGCGCAGGATCCGCGCACGTCGAACAGTTCGGGAGGCATCGGTTTGACGAAGGGGCGGCCGGGTCCGGGATCGCCGCGTTCGGGGCCGTCGGGTTCGGGGCCGTCGGTTCCGGGTTCGGGTTGGTGGGGGCCGCTTTCGCCGATGGGGGAGGGGACCCCCGGTGTACAGCGGACCTCCTCTCGCGGGTGCGGGACGCGGGTCCGGGAGACGGACGCGCCGGTCAGGTCTTCGAGATCCATGTGGACCACCCCTCCTCCATGTACCTATTACCTACCAGGAAACCATTGAATCCGCGAAAGCGGCAGGACCCTGGGCCTGGTCCACCAGGAATGCGGGCCCTTTCGGGCTTGGGATGACGCGTCCGGTCAGGGAGGCGTCCCGAGCCGGATTCCGCCGCGGTCCCGGCGGGTCAGGTCAGGTCCGGTCCCGGTGCCAGGGTGCCTCGGCGCCGGTGGCGGCGGGCCGGTCGGTCGTACGCAGCGCGTACGTGGGCATGGGGGCGTCGGGCAGCGGGCCGAGGTAGGTGTGGCCGGTCAGATGGCACCAGGCGGGGAGGTCGACCGGGGCGGCGGGGTCGGACGCGATGAGGTGGATCGTCGTGCCCGGGGGCAGCTCCGTGATGCGCTTCCGCAGCTCCAGCAGGAGCTTCACGCAGGTCCGGTCGCCTCCGTCGATCACGACCGGCGTGCCGGGCGCCGTCATGCCGCGGCCACCGGACGTCCGTCGGCCCGCCATTCGCCCGGCCCGCCGTCCAGCGGCCGGGCCCGGCGACCGCGCGCGTGCGGCAGGCGGACGGCCGGAAACGCCTTTGCCGATGTCGGCCCCATCCCCACCTCCAATAGTCATACGGCGAGCGCACCGAACGGCACCGCACCCCTGGCGAGGCGGTGCAGTCGATCACCTGGATCACCGCCCGGCTCCGCTCGCCCGATCACCGCCCGGCTCCGCTCGCCCGACCCCTGGCCCGGCGAGGCCCGATAGACGACGACCGGCCTACCGGCCGAGAAACGCGAGCAGGCGCTCCAGCGGCCAGGTGTTGATCACGTCGTCCGTCGTCAGCCACGCGCGCTGGGCGATGCCGACGCCGAACCTCTCGTTGGCCAGATGCGGGATCGCGTGCGAGTCGCTGTCGATCGAGAACTTGACGCCGTGATGGCGGGCGAGCCGGACGAGGTCGGACGGGAGATCGGCCCGGTCCGGGAAGGAGTCGATCTCCATGGCGGTGCCGGTGCGCGCCGCCGCCCGGAACACCTCGTCCCAGTCGGCGTCCACCGGGGGCCGCTTGCCGATCTTCCGTGTGGTCGGATGGCCGATGATGTGGACGTTGGGGTTCTCGCAGGCGGCGATGAATCGGCGGGTCATCTCGTCGCGGCTCTGGCCGAAGTGCGAGTGGACGGACGCGACGCAGATGTCGAACCCCTCCAACACCTCGGCCGGCCAGTCCACGGAGCCGTCGGGGGCGATGTTGAGCTCGGTGCCGTGCAGCAACCGCATGTCCGGATAGCTCCGTTGCAACGCGGCGATCTCGGCGCGCTGCTGGAGCGCCTTCTCGAGCGTCATCCGCTGCATGAACAGCTCGGGCGCGTGGTCGGTCACGGCGTAGTAGGCGTAACCCCGCGCCGCCGCCGCGGCCACCATGTCGTCGAGCGAGGCGATGCCGTCGGTCAGGTTCGTGTGCGTGTGCAGGTCGCCCTTGAGGTCGTCGAGCTCGACCAGCCGGGGGATGCGGCCTTCGAGCGCGGCCTTGACCTCGCCGCCGTCCTCGCGCAGCGTCGGCGGCACCCACTGCATGCCGAGCGCGTGGTAGATGTCCTCCTCGGTCTCGGAGGCGATGACGTGGTCCTCCCCGTCGAACAGGCCGTACTCGGAGAGCTTCCACCCCTTCTTCACCGCGATCTCGCGGATGTGGACGTTGTGCTCCTTGGAACCGGTGAAGTAGACCAGCGCGGCCCCCCACGACTCGGCCGGGACCACGCGAAGGTCGACCTGGAGGCCGCGATCGGTCCGGACCGACGTCTTGCGGTCGCCCCGCGCGATCACCTCGGTGACGTATGGCTGCGACGCGAATGTGGCCATCAGCTCGGCCGGGCCGACGGCGAGGATGTCGACGTCGCCGATCGTCTCCCGCATCCTCCGGAGCGAACCGGCGTAGGCGATCCGCTCGGCGGGCAGCGAGGCGATGACCCGCTCCGCCAGATCCATGGCGATGCCGATGTGGACCCGCCCGCCCGACTGCTCGAGCTGCTCGACGCCCTTGAGCAGGTTCTCCTCGGTCTTCGGGCCGAAGCCCCGCAGCCCGGCCAGCCGCCCGCCCCTGATCGCCTCGGCGAGCGCGGCGGGGGAGTCGACGCCGAGCTCCTGGAACAGGAACAGCGCCTTCTTCGGCCCGAGCGTCGGGACCTTCGTGAGCTCGCGCACCCCCTCCGGAACGACGGCGCGCAGATCGTCGAGCTGGCGGAAGCTGCCCCGCTGGAGGAACTCCTCGACCTTCTTGGCGATCGCCTCGCCCACGCCCGGAATCGTGCGCACGTTCGTCTGGCGGAGATCCTCAGGGAAGCCGGCGATCGACTTCGCCGCCTTCTGGTAGCTCCGCACCCGGAACGCGTCCCCGCCGTTCAGCGCGAAAAGCTCCGCGTACTCCTCGATGGCGGCAGCCGCCTCGTCGTTCGACCGTCCCATGCCAGCAGCGTACGGGGTGCCCCCGACAATCTTCGATCCCGCCTTCGCCGCCGACGTGGACGGTTACCCCGGTGTGACGGAGTTACCGGAAAGTGCGATCTGCCCCGAGAGCCGGCCCGTGACCATGCTGGTCGGCATGACCGTCATTCAGAAGCCGGAATACCGTCGTTTCCCGGCGGATCCGCACAATCACAAACCGAACTCCCGCTACAGCCTCGTGCTGGACCCGGTCCGCCCCGACGGGCGCTACGTGAAAGACCTGGTGGTGAACTTCGAGCATCTCGCGTCGGACGAGGTGATCCCCGTGCACGCGCACACCAACGAGGAGGTCCTCATCATCGACGAGGGCGAGGGGGAGGCGTTCTACGACGGTGAGTGGAGGCCCGTGGGCCCCGGATCGGTGATCCTGGTGCCGCCGGGCGTCGCCCACGGGTTCCGCAACCGGTCCGGGAGCGGCGTCAGGCTGCACGCCGTGTTCGCCGGACACGTGGTCGGGACGCGGCTGCTGGAACGCAGCCCTGCGCCGGGCACCGAGGACGACCCCCTTCCCCCGCCGTACATCATCGACTTCCGGAACTCGGACGGGCTCCCGTAGCCCGGCCGGGGCGGTGGGGCGGCGGCGCCCGCGCAGGGACGACGAGGGCGCCGCCCTGATCAGAACTGGACGGCCCGTGCCTGGTACGGCTCCTCGAGGTAGGCCATCTCCTTGTCGGAGAGTTCGAGGCCGGCCGCCACCAACGCGTCGTCGACGTGCCGCTCCTTGGTGGCGCCGATGATCGGCGCGGTGACGCCGGGCCGGTGCAGCATCCACGCCAGGGCCACCGACGCCGGGGCCACACCGCGCTCGCGCGCCGTCTCGGCCACCCGATCGATGATCGCGGCGTCGGCCGCGCCGCCGTAGAGCTGCTCCTGCCGTGCGCCGTCACCGACCTGGCGTACGGTCTCGGCCGGGACGCCCGCGCGGGCGAGCAGGCCCCGGGCGAGCGGGCTCCACGGGATCAGCCCGACGCCCTGGTCCTGGCACAGCGGGATCATCTCCCGCTCCTCCTCCCGGTAGAGGAGGTTGTAGTGCGGCTGCATCGAGACGAATCTGGTCCAGCCGTTGTCGGCGGCGACCTGCTGGGCTTTGGCGAACTGCCATGCCCACATGGAGGAGGCGCCGATGTAGCGGGCTTTTCCGGCGCGGACGACGTCGTTGAGCGCGTCCATCGTTTCCTCGATGGGTGTCTCGTCGTCCCAGCGGTGGATCTGGTAGAGGTCGATGTAGTCGGTGCCGAGGCGGCGGAGTGAGGCGTCGACGGCGGCGTGGATGTGTTTGCGTGACAGTCCCCAGTCGTTCTTGCCGGTGCCCATGGGGAAGTAGACCTTGGTGGCGACGACGTAGTCCTCGCGGTGGGGGAAGATCGCGCGTAGCAGGTTGCCGGTGATCTCCTCGCTGACGCCCTGGGAGTAGACGTCGGCGGTGTCGAAGAAGGTGACGCCGCCGTCGGCGGCCTTGCGGACGATGGGTTCGGCCTGGTCCTGGGGGAGTACCCAGCCGCCCCATTTGCCGGGGTCGCCGTAGCTCATCATGCCGAGGCAGATCCTGCTGACCTTGAGGCCCGTGTTGCCCAGCCGTACGTAATCCATGTCGATCACCCTAGATTCCGTCCGGTCGTTGTGAACACACAGGCGAGGCACACCCGCTCTGGGGTTGCTTCGGTTCGACGGAGTGTCAGGCCGGGGCCGGGAGCTCGAGTGCCATGAGGACATCGTCGACGTAGCGGCCCTGCAGCAGGAACTGGTCTTTGAGCCTGCCTTCGACGCGGTAGCCGTGCGCGAGGTAGAGGGCTTGGGCTCGGGTGTTCGTGCCCAACACTCTGAGGGTGATGCGGCGGGTTCCCCGGATGACCGCTTCCTGTCGTGCTGCGTTGAGGAGCAGGTGGCCGATGCCTCGTCCTTGGTGGGCTGGGGCGACGGCGAAGCCGTTGACCTCTTGGACGTGTCCGCTGGATGCGGCCATGGGGGCTGGTCGGAGCTTGATGTAGCCGACGATGCGCTCGTTCTCGTGCGCGACGAGGACGTTCTCCGGTGCCGTCCGGTCGTCGAAGAACGGGGTCTCGAGCGGCCAGAGCGGCGCTGGGGATGCCTCGAACGACCAGGTGGCGTGGTCGATCAACGCCAGTGCCCGTTCGTCGTCTTCAACGGCGGTCCGGACGGCCACCTGTGGTCGAGCGGATGTGTGATGGTGGTCGTGCCGCATTCTCTTGTCCTTCATGCGTCGTGGCGTCCTCGGGCGATGTCGGTGATCTCCTCGCTGACGCCTTGGGGGTAGACGGTCGAAGAAGGTGTCGCCGCCGTCGGCGGCCTTGCGGACGATGGGTTCGGCCTGGTCTTGGGGGAGTATCCAGCCGCCCCATTTGTCGGGGTCGCCGTAGCTCATCATGCCGAGGCAGATCCTGCATGCTGATCGCCCTGGCTTCCGTCGGGCCGCGACGATCATTATGCCCGGAATCTTCGGGATAACTTCGTCTTCGTTGTTGACGATATTTCTATGCCGTCCTAATGTTGTCTCCGTCAGAGACGATGTTCACCTGCGCGGGCGCGGGGCTTCGCCTCGGGCGTGGTAGTAATGAGATCCACAGAGGAGGCCGGACAGACAAGTTGGTGCACCATGACCGAGCACTTCCTCGGCGTTCTCGGCATCGGCGAGGCGCTGGGGGTGAGCCGGCACGCGGTGCACAAGTGGCGCTCCCGCTATCCGAGCGATTCGAATCACCCATTCCCCGAGCCCGACGTCGACGTCGACGGAGCCCCCGGCTGGCGGGCTGATCGGCTAGAGGAAATCGTGCAGTGGCGCAACGGCCTACCGGGCCGTGGCGTAGGCGGAGGCCGTCCTTCCGCCGCACGTCAGGAGTACCTCAGGGAAGCGGCGGTGCGTGGCATGGACCGCGACGAAGCGCTGCGCGCACTCGCCACGTTCACCGAAGAGTTTCCCGAGATGACCGAGCCGGAAATCTGTGCCTGGCTGATCGGGCACTGGCGCAGGTAGCACTTCCCGGCATCACAGTCCTACACGGAAGGCGATGACGCATGCCCGAAATCGGTGGGAGTACCGCACCAGGATTCGAAGGAGTACGTGAGGCGTTCGCGGCCAATCTGGGCGGCGAGCAGGAGGTGGGCGCCGCGGTCTGCGTCTACCTGCACGGTCGGAAAGTCGTCGACCTGTGGGGTGGAATCGCCGATCCCGAGACCGGCCGCCGCTGGGAGCGCGACACCTTGCAGGTCGTGTTCTCCACCACCAAGGGCGTCACCGCCGCCTGCGCGCACCTGCTGGCCCAGCGCGGCGAACTGGACCTCGACGCACCCGTCGCCGAGTATTGGCCGGAGTTCGCGGCCAACGGGAAGGACCGCATCCCCGTCCGCTGGCTGCTCACCCACCAGGCCGGACTGCCCGCGATCGACCGCCCGATCACCCCGGCGGAGGCGATCGCCTGGGACCCGATGGTGACCGCGCTGGCCGCCCAGCGCCCATTCTGGGAGCCGGGCACCGAGCATGGCTACCACGCGCACACCTACGGATGGCTGGTCGGCGAAGTCGTCCGCCGGGTGACCGGCCGCAGCATCGGCACGTTCCTCGCCGAAGAGATCGCCGCTCCGCTCGACCTGGACCTGTGGATCGGGCTGCCGAAAGCCGAGCAGCATCGGGTCAGCCGCATCGTCGCCGACCCGATCGACCTGGACGCACTGGCTGGGATCGACCTGGACGCTCTTCCCGAACCCGCGCGCGAGGTGATGAGAGCCTATGCCGATCCCACGTCACTGACCATGCGGTCGATGACCGTCGTCACGCCGCCGCTGAACCACGACGACCCCGGCGAGCAGTCCGCCGAGATGCCCTCGACCAACGGCATCTGCACGGCCCGCGCACTGGCCTGCTTCTACGCCGCGCTCATCGGCGAGGTCGACGGGCATCGCATCCTCACACCCGAGACCCTGGCGGCGGCGACCGCGGAACAGGTCAGCGGTACCGACCGCGTCCTGCGGGTTCCCGTCCGGATCGGCACCGGTTTCGGCCTGCCGACACCCGACGCCTTCTGGTACAGCCCTACCGCCTTCGGGTTTCCCGGCTACGGCGGATCACTCGGCTTCGCCGACCCGGCGAGCGGCCTGGCCTTCGGCTATGTCATGAACCACATTCAGGAAGGCGTTCCGGACCGGCGAGCCGCCACCCTCCTGGACGCGGTCCACAGCGCGATCAGGGCTCAGGTCCGGTAAGACGCCGGTCTCCCGTTGTTCCATGCACCGGCGCATCAACCGGTCGTCTCCGGCATACCGTGAGTCTCCGGCATACCGTGAGGGAGCATTGCCGGCCGACATGGCTTGCGCCACCGTCGACCACACCACGCCGTCGATGTTGATCTCGGGCCGCGTCAGCACGGCCATTCGGCCGCCGCGCACTCCTCATGCGCGGCGGGTGCTCCACCGTCGGTCGGCGGTCTCAGGCTCGGCTTCAGGCGTTGAGTTCGCCGTCGAGCAGGCCCATGAGGATCAGGTCGTGCCAGTCGCCGTCCCGGCGGAAGGCTTCGCGCGCTCGCCCCTCCTCCACGAAGCCGACCTTCTTGTACACGTGGATCGCGGCGGCGTTCGCCTCCGCCACCCAGAGAGTGATGCGGTGCAGTCGCATCTTGGCGAAGCCGTACCGGCAGATCATGCGTGTGGCCTCGGTGCCGTACCCACGACCCCAGCAGTCCTTCTCCCCGATGTAGATGTCGAGGTCCGCGTCGCCTGTCTCGGGCTCCGCGCCACTGAGCCGGACGAGGCCGATCAGCCGGCCCTCGGCGATGGTCTCGATCCCGAAGAGCACGTGTCCGTAGAAGTTTCGTTCACGTTCGCTGTGACGGGCCGTGGCCTGGGCCAGGGACTCCGGATAGCCGTCGTCGAGCCAGCGCATGGCCTCGGGGTCGCTGTTCCAGCGCCAGAGCGCTTCCGCGTCCTCCGGTTCCATCGGCCGAAATCGTACGAGGTCCCCGATCAGCACGTGTTGCTCCTTTGGTAAGCGATCACGGGAAAGGTCACCAGATGCGTTGACGATCGAGCAACTGCTTTGACAGAGGTTCTGGTGAGCGTGTTCCTCGGAACGCCCGGCGGGGCCGGGCGTCCGGCCGACCCCGGGAACGCCGTGTGGAGCCCGGGTCAGCTCATCATCGCCTTCATCGGCTGCCACGGCGTCGCGTCGAAGATCAGCGTAATCGAGGTGATCTTGCCGTCGTCGAGCCGGAAGTGCTCGGCCGTGCGCTGGGTGCCGGCCGGGGTGGCCGTGTGCACGTCGTAGACGAGGGTCGCCTCGGACTCGCCGTACAGCTCGCTGATCATGTCGACTCCGGTGACGATCTGGAGGAAGCCGGGGAGGCCGGCCAGGTGCCCGGCGGCGTCGGCGGAGCTCATCATCGGGCTCTGAAACGCGAAGGTCTCGGCGAGCTGGGCCGCGGCCGCGGGCACGTCCCCGCGGAACCGGGCGTCGTGATAGCCACGTACGGCCTGCCGGGTCAGGGTGGCGTCGGTGATCATCGCACTCCGTTCGTGTCGGTGGTGCCGTTCAGGTGCTGCGGCTCGGGTGGCAGTGCTCGGGTGCCGCGGGCTCGGGTGGCGGTGCTCAGGTGGTGCGGTCGGCCGTGCGGCTCAGGTGGTCGGCGAGCCGGCGGTGGTTGTCGGCGAGGCGCAGGCACAGATGTCGCAGTTGGGTGAGCTCGGCGGGCGTGAACCCCCGGAAGATCGCCGCCATGGCGGCCTGCGTCGGACGGCGGAAGGCTTCGATCCACGCCAGCCCGTCAGGCGTGATCTGGGCGAGTACGGACCTGCGGTCGTTGCGGTCGGGGACCCGGCGGGCCAGGCCGTCGCGTTCGAGGGTGTCCACCAGCCCGGTGACGTTGCGGGAGCTCACCCCGGCCGCCTGGGCCAGGTCGCCGATGCTGATGCCGTCGTCGGGCGTGGCGCTGAGGCGGATCAGGATGTCGAGCGCCCCGGAACTCAGGCCGCGGCCCTCGGCTCCGTGGGAGCGCATGCGCTCGACGGCGTGGACGGCGGTGCGTACGGCGGCCGCGGCCTCCAGCGCGAGGGTGTTCTCCCCGCCCGCGAAGCGGGTCATGGCCTCCCTGGCGCGCGGATCGAAGAGGTGGTCGTCGTGGTCGCGCTCGAAGCCGCTCGCGCCGCTCGATGATTTATGTACATCCTTCATAATGAAGCAGGACTTTATTACCTACTTCACTAAATGTCCATCCCAAGCTCGTGCCCGGAGCCGGGCGGCAGCGGCGCCGGGACGATCGGCACACCCTGGCTCCCGCTCGACCGGCACTCCCTCGGCGGGGAAACCGGCGATCGATCGACAGCGTGAGCGGCCACATGGTCGTCCCCGAAAGGCGCGGCGAACGCGGGCTCGGCCGCGCCTGGGCAGGCGGTCAGGAGCCCGGGCGGGAGGCCCGTTTCGACCAGCGCGCGAGGGCCAGCGCCGCGACCAGCACGAACGTCACTCCCGCGTAGGCGGCCAGCTCCGTGAACTCCTCCCGGGTCTGCTCCGGCGTCATCGTCACGCTGAGCCGTACGACCACGGACAGGATGTGCCGGACCACGGCGATGACGCCGATGATGATGAAGGGTTCGACCTGGAGATGGCCGCCCTCCAGGTGGGTCTGCACCGTCACGAAGATCTCGATGACGATCAGGACGAGCAGAAGCTCCTCCAGGAGGGCGATGGCCGTGTCGCCCCAACTCGCCGGGGTCTGGATCGCGGTCACGAACATCATGACCACGACGCCGCCCGCGATGGCGAGCAGGATGAACGCGACCACGTAGAGGAGCGCCCGTTCGACGCGGGTGAGGACCCGCAGCAGCAGGGACTCCAGCCTGCTCCGCGCGATCCTGGCCGGCGGTCTCGGCCTGCCCCCCGGGGCCGATGCGCGTGTCTCATCATCCATAGATCGGCTCATCCCTAGGTCGGCTTCCATAGATCGGCGTCGTCCATGGGTCGGGCCGGAACCGGATCGGCGTGCCTGGCGTCGCGCGCGGTCCCCCGCCGCGGATGCTTTCTCAGGAGTACCCCGATATGGCGGCCGATGCCGGTCTTTGCCGATCTTTTCGGCGTTCGTCGGCATCGCGTGTGTGCGCCACCGCAGGGAGATTGCCCGAATCGTGGCGACCTTATGGCGGCGGACCGGGAAACATGCCCCAAGGTGCGGGGAATGCCATCAAATCAGGGGAGAACCGAGGAAGGCTCCCACGGGCGAGGGAATGCCCCTCCCCGGCATCCGGTTCCCCGGAGAGCCGGTTCGCTGAAACGGGACAGGAGGGTGCCTTCGATGTCCGTCGATCTCAACCACACCATCGTGCCCAGCAGGGACAAGCGCGCGTCGGCGGAGTTCCTGGCCGGGATCCTGGGCCTTTCGGCCGCCCCGCAGTGGGGGCCGTTCGTGCCGATCAAGACGGCCAACGGCGTCACGCTCGACTACATGGACGTCGACGAGGTCCAGAAGAACCACTACTGCTTCATCGTCACCGAGCCCGAGTTCGATGTGATCTTCGGGCGGATCAGGGAGCGGGGACTCGACTTCTGGGCGGACCCGCACCACGAGAAGCCCGGTGAGATCAACCACCTGTACGGCGGGCGCGGGGTCTACTTCGACGATCCCGACGGCCACAACATGGAGGTCATCACCCAGCCGTACGCCTGACCGTGCGGCCCGCCAATTCGCGAGTAAGCCCCCGCCAAGTCGCGGACGGTACAACCGCAGGGTGAACGGATACGACATCAGGCGGCCCACCGAGGCCGACGCGGCGGCGATCCACGAGCTGGTCGCCGAGCACGACACCAGGATCCTCGGCAAGCCCGACGCCACCCTGGAGGACGTCGCCGAGATCCTCGGCGAGCTGGAGCTCGCCACCGACGGCTGGCTGGTGTACGACGGCGAGCGGCTGGTGGGCTGGGGGTGGGCCTCGCCCAAGGGGACGAGCGACAACGTGGACATCGACGTCCAGGCCCGCGTGGCCGACGTCGGGGACTGGCTGTGGGAGCGGGTCCTGGAGCGGGCGGTGGAGATCGCCCGCGACCTCGGGCACGCCCAGGCGCGGGTGGACATCGGCGTCTACCGCGAGGACGCGGCGCTGCGGGCGGCGGCCGAGGAGCGCGGCCTCGCCGCCGCCACCAGCTTCCACCGCATGCGGATCGACCACACGAAGGACGCGGAGGTCGCCGGGCCCGGGATCCCGTCCGGCGTGACCGTGGAACGCGGCGACCCCGGCCAGGAGAGGCTCCGTACGGCCCACCGGATCCAGCAGGAGGGCTTCGCCCGGCACTTCGGGTTCGTGCCCAGGACGTTCGACGAGTGGACCTCCGACATGGAGGCGTCCAGCGCGAACGACTGGAGCCAGCTCCTGGTCGCCCGCGTGGACGGCGAGCCGGCCGCGATGCTGCTCGGGACCAACCACTTCGTGTCCGACGAGGACTGCGGCTACGTGCGCACCCTCGCCGTGCTGCCCGCCTTCCGGAGCAGGGGGCTCGGCAGGCTCCTGCTGCGCGAGGCGTTCGCGGCGGACGCGCGGCGCGGCCGGGCGGGCACGATCCTGCACGTGGACTCGAACAACGTCACGCCCGCGCTCGACCTCTACCTGTCCGTCGGGATGCGCCCCGTGCTCGCCATCGACGCCTGGCGGGCGGATCTGCCGACCGGCCTGAGGTGACTCGACGGTGACTCAACCGGCCGCCGGGCCGGGGAGAAGCACGCGGAAGTCCGTACTGCCGGGGCGGCTCTCCACGGACACGGTGCCGCCGTGCGAGACGACCACTGCCTTGACGATGGCGAGCCCGAGGCCGCTGCCGCCCGAGGCACGCGCGCGCGCCTTGTCGGCCCGGACGAACCGCTCGAAGATCTCTCCCTGGACCTCCTCGGGGATGCCCGGCCCGTCGTCGTGCACGACCAGCTCCGCCGCTCCCGGAGCCGGGACGCGTACGGACACGGTGACCGTGGTGCCCCGCGGGGTGTGGGCGCGTGCGTTGCTCAGCAGGTTGGCGACGACCTGGTGGATCCGGTCGGCGTCGCCGGTGATCGTGACCGGTTCCTCCGGCAGCCGCAGCCGCCAGTGATGGTCCGGCGCGGAGACGCGGGCGTCCCCGGCGGCGTCGATCACCACGCGGCTCAGATCCACCGAGTCACGGGCGAGCGGCCTGCCCGCGTCCAGCCGGGCGAGCAGCAGCAGATCGTCGACGAGCGTGCCCATGCGGGAGGACTCCGCGTCGATCCGCTCCAGGGCGTGCCGTATCTCGTCCGGTACCTCGCCGGGGTGGCGCCTGGCCAGCTCGACGTGGGCCCGGACCGTCGCCAGCGGAGTGCGCAGCTCGTGACCGGCGTCGGCGGCGAACGTGCGCATCCGCTGCTCGCTGGTGTGCCGCCGGGCGAGGGCTTCGCCCACATGGCCGAGCATGCGGTTGAACGCGGCCCCGAGCTGGCCGACCTCGGTGTGCGGGTCCTCGTCCGGTACGCGGTCCGGCAGCGCCACGGCGCCGCTGGCCAGCGGCAGCGTGCTGACCCGGCGGGCCGTGGCCGCCATCCGTTGCAGGGGGCGCAGCGACAGCCGGACCCACGTCGCGCCGGCGATCCCGGTGACGACCATGACGATGGCGAACACCACGATCTCGGCGATCAGGAGGCGGTGGATCGTGGTGTTGACGCCCTCGAGAGGAAGGCCGTTGACGAGGACGTCGCCGTCGGCGCCCTCGATCGCCATGACGCGGTAGTCGTCCAGCTCCGACAGTTCCACGGTGTGGCCGCGCCGGTCCGCCGGCACGGCGGTGAGGGCGGCGGCGTCTCCGGCGGAGAGGCTGACGTCCGCTCCGTCCGGCGCCACCACGGCGGCGTGCGTCACCTGGCCGTTCAGGAGACGAGCGCCCAGGGTCCCGAGGGACTGCCCGCGGCTGTCGCCGCGCTCGCCGTACCTTCCCCCGTGCTCCAGGCTCGCCGCGAACTTCCCGGTCGTCATCGACAGCTGCGCGTCGAGCCGGTCCACCATGAACCGCTCCAGCGAGAGGGAGCCGGCCGTGCCGACCGCGGCGCAGGCGAGCGCGAGCAGGGCGAGCACGCCGATCACCAGCCGGGCTCGCAGGGTGCGCGGTCTCATGGCTTGAGCACGTATCCCACGCCGCGGACCGTGTGGATCAGCGGGCGGCGTCCTGTGTCGATCTTCCTGCGCAGATAGCTGATGTACAGCTCGACCACGTGGGCCTGGCCGCCGAAGTCGTAGGACCAGACCCGGTCGAGGATCTGCGCCTTGCTGAGCACTCTGCGCGGGTTGCGCATGAGGAAGCGCAGCAGCTCGAACTCGGTCGGGGTGAGCTCCACCAGCTCGCCGCCGCGGGTCACCTCCCGCGCGTCCTCGTCCATGGTCAGGTCGCCCACGGCCAGGCGGGCTCCCTGGGAGGTCCGGGCCATGCCCGCGCGGCGCAGCAGGCCGCGCAGCCGGGCCAGGACCTCCTCCAGGCTGAATGGCTTGGTCACGTAGTCGTCGCCGCCCGCGGTGATCCCGGCGATCCGGTCCTCCACGGCGTCCCTGGCCGTCAGGAAGAGCACGCACACGTGCGGCGCCTCGGCGCGCAGGCGGCGCAACACCTCCAGGCCGTCGATGTCGGGGAGCATGACGTCGAGGAGCACCGCGTCGGGATGGAACTCGCGGGCGGCGTTCACCGCGGCCGTGCCGTCGGCGGCCGAGCGCACCTCCCACCCCTCGTAGCGCAGCACGGCGGCGAGCACCTCGACGAGGTCGGGTTCGTCGTCGACGACGAGCACACGGACCGGGGTTCCGTCCGGGCGGACCAGCTCAGGGAGATCGCGGGAGGTCGTACGCATAGTGATGACAACGTCCTCCCTGTTCCCCGGCGGATGCTCTGAGCCGGCTCTGAGAATCCTATGAATCCTTCCGGTATGCCCCGCCTCATAGGGAACTGAGAAGTTCGACTGGCACGGTGATCCACGGACCGAGGAAAGGGGACATCTCCGTGAGCACCGCCTTCACATCGCCGGTTCGGAACGGGGGAGCCGTCGACGGCACGCACCGGGCCATGCCGCAGGGAGGCGCCCGCGCGCGCCCCGAGGCCGTCCTGGTGGCCGTCGCCGTGGGCGCGCTCGCCGTACTCGGCCTGTGGTGGGCGGGCACGCCGAGCGTCTCCGGGCTGGACGGCTGGCTGACCAACGCCGGTCGGATCACCGGGCTCCTCGCCGGGTACGCGTTCGCGGTGCTGCTCGCACTGATGGCCCGGGTCCCCGCGCTGGAGCGCGGGGTGGGCTCCGACAGGCTCGCCCGCTGGCACTCGATGGGCGGGCGGTACGTCGTCGGGCTCGCCGTCGCGCACACCCTGCTGATCATCTGGGGCTACGCGGTCACCGACGGCACCGGCGTGGTGAGCGAGACCGTGACGCTCAACCTCACCTATCCCGACGTGCTCAAGGCCACGGTGGCCCTGCTGCTCCTGGTCGGCGTCGGGATCGTCTCGGCCCGCGCCGTCCGGCGCCGGCTGCGTTACGAGACCTGGTTCCACCTGCACTTCTACACGTACCTCGTGGCCTGGCTGGCCTTCGGGCACCAACTCGCGAACGGCAGCGAGTTCCTGACCTTCCCCGCCGCCCGTACGGCCTGGTACGTCCTCTACGTCGCGGTGGCGGTGCTGGTCGTCTGGTACCGGTTCCTCATGCCCGTACGGCAGGCGTTCCGGCACCGGCTCAAAGTCGCCGGGGTCGTCCAGGAGGCTCCCGGCGTCGTCTCCGTCCACATCTCCGGGCGCCGTCTCGACAGGCTCGGGGCCGAGCCCGGCCAGTTCTTCCGGTGGCGGTTCCTCACCAGGGACCTGTGGTGGTCTCCCAACCCCTACTCGTTGTCGGCGGCGCCGCGTCCCGGCGAGCTGCGGATCACCGTGAAGGACCTGGGCGACCAGAGCCGCGCGCTCGCCCGCCTGCGCCCCGGCACGCGGGTGGTCGCCGAAGGCCCGTACGGCGCGTTCACGGCGGGCCGCCTCAAGGGGCGCAAGGTGCTGCTCATCGCCGGAGGCGTGGGTGTCACGCCCGTGCGCGCCCTGTTCGAGTCGGTACCGGCGGCGCCCGGCGACCTCACCCTCCTCTACCGGGCCAGGACCACCGGCGACCTGGTGTTCCGCGCCGAACTTGAGGCGATCTCCACCGCCCGCGGGGCGGCGTTGCACTACTGCGTCGGACCGCGGAGCGAGATCGGCGATCCGTTCACGCCGGAGACGCTCACCGAGCGCGTCCCCGGGTTGCGCGAGCACGAGGTCTACGTGTGCGGACCGGAGAGCATGACGCGCAGCGTGGTGTCCGCGCTGCGCGCCGCCGGAGTGCCGAAGAGGCGCATCCACCACGAATCGTTCGAGTTCTGAAGGAAGGCTCATGCGCAGAGCGATATTGGCCGTGCTCGCCACCACCGTCGGCCTGGTGCTGTTGTTGTCCTTCAAACCGCACGAGATCACCGCGTCCGCCGACCGCCCGTCCGCCGGGGCGCGGGCCGAAGCGCTCTCCGGCCGCGACCCCGGGTTCGACGGCCACGGCGACGGTGACGGGGACAGCGACGGTGACGGGTTCGGTCCTCCCGGGGGCGACCACGGGGAAGGCGGGGTCTCCTCGAACTCGGGCGCCTGGACCGGTGACGGCGCGAGCGCGGGCGCGACGAGCGGCGACAAGACGGTCACCGGTGACGCGGCCGACACCCGCTGGGGCCCGGTGCAGGTCGAGCTCGTGATCTCCGGCGGCAAGGTGACCGGTGTCAAGGTGCTCCAGGCCCCCGACAACAACCACAGGGACATCGCCATCAACAACCGGGCGCTCCCGATCCTGAACCAGGCGGCGCTCTCGGCCCAGTCGGCCGGGATCGACACGGTCTCCGGAGCCACCTACACCAGCGAGGGGTACATCACCTCGTTGCAGAGCGCCCTCGACAGGGCCGGGCTCTGATGCGCCACGTCGAGCACGTCATGGGCACCGTCTTCTCCTTCGACGTACGGGACCCCGTCGACGCGACCCGGGCCCTCGAAGAGGCCGTGGCCTGGTTGCACCATGTCGACGCGACCTTCTCGACGTATCGCACGGACAGTCCGGTCAGCCGGCTCGGCAGGGGCGAGATCGCCCTCGCGGACTGCCCGGCGGAGGTGGCGGGTGTCCTCGATCTGTGCGAATCGGCGGCCCGCGCCTCACGGGGGTACTTCACCGCCCGTCCAGGAGGCCGGCTCGACCCCTCCGCCATGGT
Source organism: Microtetraspora sp. AC03309 (assembly GCF_020826795.1). Taxonomy (NCBI): domain Bacteria; kingdom Bacillati; phylum Actinomycetota; class Actinomycetes; order Streptosporangiales; family Streptosporangiaceae; genus Microtetraspora; species Microtetraspora sp. AC03309. Next base: position 69,543 of record NZ_JADDIL010000043.1, read on the forward strand.
GAAGGGATGGGCGATCGAGCGGGCGTCGCTCATCCTCACCCGAGCGGGAGCGCCGAACCACTGCGTCAACGGCGGGGGCGACATCCAGCTCGCCGGGTCCGCCGCCCCCGGGCGGCCCTGGCGCGTCGGCGTCGCCCACCCGCTGCGGCCGGGCGATCTCGCCACCGTGGTGACCGGGACGGACCTCGCCGTGGCCACCTCGGGCACCGCGGAGCGCGGGCCGCACATCCTCGACCCGCACACCGGCCGACCGGCCATCGAACTGGCATCGATCACCCTCGTCGGCGCGAGCCTGACCATGACCGACGCGTACGCGACGGCGGCCTTCGCCATGGGCGGCGCGGCCAGGGAGTGGGTGGAGGGACTCGACGGGATGGAGGCGTTCGCGGTCACATCAGAGGGCGGCACCTGGAACACGTCCGGTTTTCCGGCCGGCTAGTGCGCGGCGAGGCGCCGTATGGGCCGTGCGCAGCAGGGCTTGATTTGCCGGACACGACCCAGCGGCGCCATTCACCGGCGCAGCAGAGGAAGTGAGGTCGCGGCGGCGGCGAGGGCGACGACGGCGAGCCCGGCCCCCGTGACCGCCATCGCGTGCGCGGACGGGCGAAGCGAGAGGAAGAGCGTGCCCAGCGCGGCCACGCCGGCCACCTGGCCGAGCTGGAGCATCATGGCGGTCACCCCGCTGGCGTCAGGGGCGTCGGCGGGCGCCACACCTTGCAGCGCGACGGTCAGCAGGGGGCCGAACGCGAAGCTGAGCCCCACCGAGGCCACCGCGAGCACGATCTCGAGAAGCGGCTCGCCGTGGCCGCCGTCGCGGAGCGTGAGGGCCACGCCGAGATATCCGGCCGCAGCGGTCACGAGGCCGATCGTGATCATCGCACGGTGCCACGCGGCGGGGAGACGCTGCCAGGTGAGGCTGACCAGCGCGAAGCCCACGGCCGCCGGAACGAAGGTCAGACCGGCGCGCAGCGGGCCGTCGCCGAGGCCGCCTTGGAGGTGCAGCGCCAGGGTGAACAGGAACCCGCCGTACGAGACCATACTGAGGAAGATCGCCAACGCCGCCGGGGTGAAGCCGGGGGCACGCAGCAACCGGGCGGGCACGATGGGGTGCGCCGCTCGGCGCTCCACGAGGACGAACACGCCGAGCAGCACGGCCGACGCGGCCATGGAGATCCACCCCCACAGGGGCCAGTCCTCCTCGTGGCCCAGGACGAGAGGGACGACCAGCAGCGACACGGCGAGCGACAGCGTGACGAGCCCAGGAATGTCGATTCCCTGGTCGCGCCGGACGTGCTCCCCGGGGAGCAGCCGGGCGCCCGCCGCCAGGAGAACGATCCCGACCGGCACGTTGACCAGGAAGACGGGGCGCCATGCCGTACCGAACAGGTCGGCGGTGACGAGTAGCCCGCCCAGGACCTGGCCGACCACGGCGGCGGTGGCGATGACGCCGGAGTACAGGCCGATCGCCCGGGCCCGCGCGGCGCCGTCGAAGGTGAGCTGGATCAGGCTCAGCACCTGCGGGACCATCAGGGCGGCTCCCGCGCCCTGGAGCAGCCGGAAGGCGATCAACGGTCCCTGGGCGGTGGCGAGCCCGCACAGCAGGGAGGCCAGGGTGAACAGGGCGAGCCCGGACAGGAAGACCTTGCGATAGCCGGTCAGGCCGCCCAGCCTGGCGCCGGTGACCAGCAGCATCGCGTAGGCGATCGTGTAGCCGGAGATGATGAGCTGGAGAGCGGACCCTCCGGTCCCCAGGTCGGCGCGGATCGTCGGCGCGGCGACGTTGACGATGGAGACATCGAGGATGGCCATGAACTGCCCGGTCAGGATGACGGCGAGCAGCCAGGACGCGGAGCGTCGCCCTGCGGGCGATCGGGTCGGGACGGCGGTTGCAGTGGTCATGGCTGTCATGCTCCGGCCGCACGGATACGGGTACAGAGAGCCTGGTGATCCTGGTACTGACACCACCTGGCACGCGCTCGGGACATTGGCCAGGATGGGCGGGTGAACTCAGCGACGACGGGTCCGGGGGCCCGTAGGAGCCAGCTCGGAGCGTTCCTGCGGAGCAGGCGGGAGCGGATCGCGCCGCAGGACGTCGGGCTGCCGCCCGGCCTGCGCCGCCGCACTCCGGGGTTGCGGCGCGAGGAGGTCGCGCAGCTCGCGGGCGTGGGGGTCACCTGGTACACCTGGCTGGAGCAGGGCCGGCCGATCAACGCGTCCGTGCAGGTGCTCGACGCGATCGCGCGCACGCTGCGGCTGGACGCGGCGGAGCTGGAGCACCTCTACCGGCTCGCGGACCTGCCCGAGGTGCCGGAGTCCGAGGCCGATCACTGCATCGCGGCCGAGGTCCGCACGATCCTGGACAACCTGGACCCTCTCGCGGCGGGCGTCTACAACAGCCGGTACGACCTACTGGCCTGGAATGCCACGTACGCGCTGCTTTTCGCCAACCTGGTACGGCAGCCGCCGGAACGGCGGAACGCGCTGTGGCAGATATTCACGGCGCCCGACTGCTGCAACCCCGTCGTGAACCGAGGGGCCGAGCTCCCGCAGATGGTCGGCAGCCTCCGAGCGGCGTACGCGCGGCACATGGGTGAGCCCGCGTGGACCGGGTTCGTGCGCAGGCTGTCCGCGGAGAGCCCCGACTTCGCCGCGATGTGGGCGACCCATGACGTGGCCAGGCAGGGGAGCCGGATGAAGATCTTCCAGCATTCCGCGGTCGGTCTGATCCGGATGACCTCCACGAGCCTCGCGCTGTCGTCCCTGCCGGAGACCAGGATCGTCGTCTACACGCCGCTGGACGAGGAGAGCGGCGCGCGCGTCGCCAGGCTCGGTACCTTTCGTGCTGCTCTTGTGGTGGACCACGCGCACTGATCGGGTATGCCGACGAGCATGGCATGCCGAATCACCGAGCTCGTCCTCGACTGCCGCGATCCGGAACGGCTCGCCGCCTTCTGGTGCGAGGTGCTGGGCTTCGCCGTGCTGGACCGGCTCGAGGGTAGCGTGCGCATCGGCCCGCCGGAGGGGGGCTTCGGCGGCCTCCAGCCGACCCTGGTGTTCAATCAGTCGCGCGAGCCCAGGCAGGTGAAGCTGCGCCTGCACATCGACGTGAACCCGACCGACCGGGAGCAGGGTGAGGAACTGGTGCGCCTGCTCGCGGCCGGCGCGACCCGCGCCGACATCGGGCAGACGGGACACGAGCCGTGGATCGTGCTCGCCGATCCCGAGGGCAACGAGTTCTGCCTACTGCACCACCGGCTGGAACCGGCCTGAGCGTCCCGGCGCCCCCGGTCAGGACGCCGGATGTTGCAGATGGTCGCGGATCTTGGTGCCGACGGTGCGGAGGTGTTCCACCTCGCGTGGCGTGAGCAGGTCGAACATGTGGGCACGGACCGCGGCGACGTGCCCCGGCGCCGTGGCCGCGAGCTTCGCGAGGCCCTCCTCGGTGAGCTCGGCCTCCGTGCCGCGCCTGTCGTCCGCGCAGTCGGTACGGCGTACCCAGCCGAGCCGCTCCAGCCGGGTCACCGCCCGGGTCGCGCCGCTGCGGGTCGACAACACGGCGTCGGCGAGATCGCGCATGCGCATGCGCCGGTCGGGGGCCTCCGACAGCACGACCAGCACCTCGTAGTCGAGCATGGAGACGCCCGAGTCGGCTTCGAGCTGGCGATCGAGGGCCTGGATCAGCAGCCGCGTGCTGTCCAGGTAGGCACGCCATGCCCGCTGCTCCTCCGAATCGAGCCACCGCACCTCGTCCATGCCGCCCAGCCTACCGGGAATAGTTGACGGCGAAACGACATTGGGTAGAGTGAATGTCGTTGACGGCGAAACGACCTTGTGCCGTACGCCGCCCCGCGACCACTGCGCGACCGGAAGGAAGGCCCCATGCCCGCCGTCACCGTGGAGAACACGCTCGCCCTGCCCCGCGTCCCCCTGCCCGACCCGCTGACCGCCGCCGACCGCCCCGTCGTCTCCGTGACCACCGCGCCCCGCGCGCTCGAAGGCGAGGGCTTCCCCGTACGGCGGGCCTTCGCCGGGGTGGACGTGCGCGCCCTGGACCCGTTCATCCACATGGACCAGATGGGCGAGGTCGAATACGCCCCCGGAGAGCCCAAGGGCACGCCCTGGCACCCGCACCGGGGCTTCGAGACCGTCACCTACATGATCGATGGGGAGATGGCCCACTCCGACTCCCACGGAGGCGGCGGCCTCATCGGAGGCGGCGACACCCAGTGGATGACGGCCGGCTCGGGGATCCTGCACATCGAGACCCCGCCCGAGTACCTCGTCGCCAGCGGCGGGCTGTTCCACGGCCTCCAGCTCTGGGTGAACCTGCCGCGCGCGCAGAAGTTCGCCGCGCCCCGCTACCAGGACATCACCTCCAGCAAGGTCGCGCTGCTCAGCTCCGACGACGGCGGCGCGCTGGTCCGCGTCATCGCCGGCGAGGTCGGCGGCCACGCCGGGCCCGGCTCGACGTACACGCCGATCACGCTCGTGCACGCCACCGTCACGCCCGGCGCGTCGCTGACGCTCCCGTGGCGTACCGACTTCAACGCGCTGGTCTACGTCCTCGGCGGCAGCGGCACCGTCGGCGCCGAGCGGCGGCCCATCAGCGCCGGGCAGCTCGCGGTCTACGGCCAGGGCGACACCATCACCGTCGCGGCGGACGCCCGCCAGGACTCCCGCACCGGTGGGCTGGACGTGTTCGTCCTCGGTGGCCTGCCGATCCGCGAGCCGGTCGTCGCCTACGGACCCTTCGTCATGAACACCAAGGCGGAGATCATCACCGCGATGGAGGACTACCAGGCCGGGCGCCTGGGCAGCATCCCGGCCGCCCACGCCGACGTGCGGACCGCGACGCCGGACGCCTGAGGAAGGGACGCCTGCCGAACGGGCCCGGTGAACAGGTCCCGTATCCGGCCGGGCGGGCGGCCCGTCTCCCGGCGGACCGTCCTGGCCAGGTGGGCCTGGTCGGCGAAGCCGAGTTCGGCCGCCAGCCGGGCCAGGTCGGTCTCGCCCTGCTCGATCCTGGCCAGCGCCCCGCTCACCCGCACCCGGTTGCGGTAGCGGCTGAACGTCATGCCGCAGTGCGCGTGGAAGGTCCGGCTGAGGTGACCGGGAGAGACGCCGAGCGTGCGCGCCAGCCGTACCAGATCGGAGGCGTCGGGGACGCCGGACAGCACCGCCTCACGCGCCAGCGCGGCCAGCTCCGGCCGCCCGTGGCTCGCGGGGACGGCGGCGACCAGCTCAAGCGCGCGGACCAGCGGCTCGGGGTCGGCGCCACGCAGCAGCAGCCGGTGCGCGAGCTCCAGGCGGCCGTCCACGGGAACGCCGGCGCGCACCGGCCGCCCCTGCGTGACCTCGTGCCACAGCCGGTCGCCGACGGTGATCGTGGTGCAGGCGTCTCCGCCCATCGGGTGCGAGACGCGGTGGTCGCGTCCGGGGATCAGCAGGTAGCCCAGGCTGGGGTCGGCGGTCAGCCGTTCACCGTCGCTGCGCACGCGAAAGCCGCCGCGGCGGACGAAGACGATCTGGTGGGCGTCGATCGGCCGGGGCGCCGACCAGCCGGGGGTCGTGTCCGTGCAGACCACCACATGTACGGCGAACTCCACGGCTGGGCATCATATTCGTTCAAGACGGTCCGGATCGCGGCGGGCGATGGTGGCCGCCATGAGAACCGCCCAACGGACCGTCCTGCCGGTCCTCCTCGCCGGCCAGGCCATGGCGTCACTGGACAGCAACATCGTCACGGTCGTGCTCCCCTCCATCCAGCGCGCCTACGCCGCCGACGGCGCGACCGTGCAGCTGATCGCCACGGGGTACGGGCTGACGCTGGGCGTGCTGATCGTCACCGGCGCCCGCCTCGGCGACATCCTCGGTCACCGCAGGGCCTTCCTCTCCGGCGTCGCCGGCTTCACCGCGGCCTCCGCGCTGTGCGGGCTCGCGCCGTCGGTCGCCGTCCTCGTCGTGGCGCGGGTCGCCCAGGCGGTCGCGGGGGCGCTGCTCATCCCGCAGGTGTTCTCGCTGATCCAGCTGCGATTCACCGGGCGGGCACGCGAACGGGCCGTCGGGCTGTACGCGATGGTGATCGGGCTGTGCGTCGCGGTGGGCCAACTCCTCGGCGGGCTGGTGGCGGGTGCGGATCTGCCCGGACTGGGCTGGCGGGCCGTCTTCCTGATCAACCTGCCCGTCGGACTGGTGGTGCTCGCCGCCGGTCGGCGGACGTTGCCCGTCGTCGGCGGCGACCGGTCGGTGCGGCTCGATCCCGCCGGCGTCGCGCTGCTCACCGTGGCCATGCTCGCCCTCACCGTCCCGCTGATGGTCGGCAGGCAGTACGGCTGGCGGCCCTGGACGTGGATCGCCCTCCTGGCCGGGGCGGGGCTGCTGGCCGCCTTCGTCCGCCACGAGAGCAGGACCGCCTTTCCCCTGCTCGACCTCCGGCTGACCCTGCGCGCGGGGATCGTGCCGGGGCTGGTGAACTGCTGCCTGGTGTCGGCCGCGTACGCGGGTCTGATCTTCTCTCTCACCCTCCACCTGCAGGGGGAGCTGAGGGTGGGGCCGTTGGGGGC
>NZ_JADDIL010000044.1:0-75803 GCF_020826795.1 Microtetraspora sp. AC03309
ACTACGTACGGCCGGACGAGCTGCACCAGGCGTTCAACTTCCACTTCCTGACCACCCCATGGGACGCCGGGCCGTTGCGCGCCGCGATCGACGAGTCCCTCGCCACCGTGTCGCTGGTCGGTGCGCCGTCCACCTGGGTGTTGTCCAACCACGACGTGAAACGGCACGTCACCCGGTACGGCGGCGGTGAGGCCGGTCTGCGCCGCGCGCGGGCGGCCACCCTGCTGACGCTCGCGCTGCCCGGCTCCGCGTACCTCTACCAGGGCGAGGAGCTCGGGCTGCCCGAGGTGCTCGACCTGCCGGAGGAGTACCTGCAGGACCCGCAGCGGCTGCGCGACCCCGACAGCGGCCGGGACGGCTGCCGCGTGCCGATCCCGTGGAGCGGAGCAGAACCGCCGTTCGGCTTCGCCCCGCCGGGAGTGCGGGAAAGCTGGCTGCCGGTTCCGCCGGAGTGGCGTGAGCTGAGCGTGGAAGCCCAGCTCGGCGACCCCCGCTCGACGCTCAATCTGTATCGGGCGGCGCTGCGGCTGCGCCGCGAGCACTCGGCGCTCGGCGACGGCGAGATCCGCTGGCTGGAGTCCCCGTACGGGACCCTGGTGTTCACCAGGGGCGATGACTTCACCTGCACGGTCAACCTGAACGACCACGACGTGGAACTGCCGGTGCCCGGGGCGCTGCTGCTGGCCAGCGCGGACGTGATCACTGCCGCCGCGGGTACGGCACGGCTGGCGCCGGACTCGACCGCGTGGTGGCGGCGGCGCTGATGGCGTCGAGCCCGCTTGCCGCCGGAGTCCCGCGGCAGAGCGACATCGCCGCGCACGCCGGGGTGAGCGAGGCCACGGTCAGCCGGGTGCTGAACGACCGCCCGGGCGTGTCGAAGGCAGCCCGGCGGGCGGTGCTGGCCGCTTTGGACCTGATGGGAAGCGAACGGCCGCAACGACTCAGGCAGCGCAGCACCGGGCTGATCGGGCTGGTCACCCCCGAGCTGGACAACCCGATATTCCCGGCGTTCGCCCAGGCGATCGAGAAGGCGCTGACCCTGCACGGCTACACGCCGGTGCTGTGCACCCAGATGCCCGGCGGCGTACCTGAGGACGAGTTCATCGAGATGCTGCTGGAACGCGGGGTGAGCGGGATGGTGTTCGTGTCGGGGCTGCACGCCGACACCACCGCCCCACCCGACCGCTACTCGCGGCTGATCGCCAAGAGAGTGCCGATCGTGTTGCTGAACGGCTATTCCGCGGACGTGGAGGCGCCGTTCATCTCGACCGACGACCTGGTCGCGGTGCGGCTTGCCGTACAGCATCTGGCCGATCTCGGGCACGAGCGGGTCGGGCTGGCGGTCGGCCAGGTCAGGTTCGTGCCGGTGATCAGGAAGATCCACGGGTTCCGGCAGGTGATGGAGGAGCTGCTCGGCACCGGCGACGCCGACGAGCTGATCTCGCATTCGCTGTTCTCCGTCGAGGGCGGGCAGGTCGCGGCGGCTCACCTGCTGGAACGGGGATGTACCGGCATCGTCTGCGGCAGCGACCTGATGGCGATCGGAGCGATCCGGGCGTGCCGCGATCGGGGGCTGTCGGTGCCGGACGACGTATCGGTCATCGGCTACGACGACTCCGTGCTGGTCGCGTTCACGGATCCGCCGTTGACCACGGTGCGCCAGCCCGTGAAGGCGATGGCGACCGCCGCCGTCGACACGCTGCTCGAACTGATCGCGGGGGCACCCCCGCGGCACCACGAGCTCGTCTTCAGGCCCGAACTGATCGTCCGGCGTTCGACCGGATCGGGTCCCAAGGTCATTCGGTGAGGCGGGTGCGCTCGCGAGCACCGAACACGAGAACGGGAGGTGTGCCTGACATGGTTCCGGTGACGGTCCCCTCGCTGCTGACGGCACGGGCCGAGGCCGAGCCCGGCAAGATCGCGATCGTCGTGCCCGGACGGGGCGAGCTGACCTTCGGCGCGTGGGAGACCAGGTCCAACGCGGTCGCCCGCGGTCTGCTCGACCGGGGGTTGCGCCCCGGCGACCGGGTCGGCCTGCGCTTCGGCGGAGACTGGATCGGCTACGCGGTCGCGTTCTGCGCGGTGCTCAAAGCCGGCGGCACCGCCGTACCGATCAGTGACCGGCTGCCCGGCCCCGAGGTCGACGACATCCTCGCCCGCTGCTCCGCCGTCGCACTGCTGCACGGCTCGTCCACGGGACAGGGACACGAAGGGCAGGGATACGGGACGCCGGGATACGAGGGGCCGGGAGACACGGCGTCCCGGCATCGGTGGACGGCTCCGGTCGCAGCGATCGAGTCGGGCGACGACGCGCCCGTCACGGTCGAGGTACGGCCGGAGTGGCTCGCGCAGATCATCTCCACCTCCGGGACCACGGGCGCGGCGAAGGGCGTCGGCGCCAGCCACGCCAACCTCGCGTACGGGCGCGCCCCGGCTCCGGCCCGGCGGCCGTACGCGCATTCGCGGTTCTTCCTGCACGCCTTCCCGATCGGCACGAACGCCGCGCAGATGATGCTGATGGACACGCTCACCGCGCATCCGGCCGCACTGCCGATGGCCGGGTTCGACGCCGCCGAGTTCTGCCGGATCGTCGAGGCGTACCAGGTGGGCACGGTCTTCCTCGTCCCCTCCATGGCCATCGAACTGCTCGGCTCGGACGCGCGGGGACGGCACGACCTGTCCAGCGTCCTGCTGCTCAGCTCGTCGGCCGCGGCGCTGCCGCCGTCGGTGGCGCAGGACCTGGCCGCCGCGTTCCCCGGCGCGACCATCGTCAACTACTACACCTCGACGGAGGCCGTTCCGGCGCAGACCGCGATGATCCTCGATCCGCGGCGGCCGTCGTCGCTCGGCAGGCCCACCGAGGTGGGTGACCTGCGCGTCTGTGACGCGGACGGCGACGTGCTGCCGCCCGGCGAGGTGGGGGAGGTGTGGCTGCGGTCCCCGGCCCCGCCGCGGTCCTACGTCGGCGACCCGGAGTCCGGCGCCACCGTCTTCCGGGACGGATGGGTGCGCATGGGGGATCTCGGCCGCCTCGACGTCGACGGCTACCTGTACCTCGTCGACCGCGAGAGCGATGTGATCAAGTCGGGGGCGCTGAAGGTCTCCACCCTGCGTGTCGAGGCCGCGTTGCACGAGCACCCCATGGTCGCCGAGGCCGCCGTCGTCGGAGTCCCGCATCCGGTGATGGGCGCCGTTCCCGCGGCGGCCGTGCGACTGTCCGCGCCGGTCCCGACGCAGGAGCTGCGCGACTTCCTCACGGCCCGGCTGGCCCGGCACGAGCTGCCCACCCGGATCACCGTCGTGGAGAGCTTCACCCGCAACGACGCGGGAAAGATCCTCAAATCCGCGGTACGCGACCTGTTCGCCGCCGCCGGGCGGCCGGTCCCTCTCACTGCCGGACAGCGCGCCCTCCTCGCCCGCCCGGAGGGGAGCGCGGGGCATGTCCGGGTGGCGATGCGGGTACACGACACGATCGACCTGGCCGTGCTGCGCCGTGCCCTGCACGACGTCGCGATCCGGCACGAGGCGCTCCGCCTCACCTTCCCCGGCGATGAGACCCGAGCCGAGATCCTCCCCGGCCTCGTACCCGAGATCGTCTACCTGCCGGCAGGGGACGACGGCGGGAGAGGCGAACCGCGCTCGCGGCGCGTCGGGGAACCGGCCACCGAACTGGACCGGCCTTTCGACGTCGAGCGTGGGCCGCTGCTGCGCGCCGTGCTCGCCGACGCGCCGGAGGGAGGCAGCCTGCTCGGCCTCGCCGCGCACCCGCTGATCTGCGACGACTGGTCGCTCGACATCGTCCTGCAGGACCTCGGCACGCTGTACGGCGCCGCGCTCGACGGCAGGGAGGCCACGCTGCCGCCTGTCGTCACGGGGTACGCGGACCACGTCGGCGGGCACCTCGGCGAGCATCTCGACGCCGCTGCCGCCGGGGATGACCGGGCGGCCGCCACGCGTGCGGCGCGCGCCGCCCGCGAGGCGCCCGTCCTGCTCGCCGGCGGGGTGCCGGAGCGCGGGGACCGCGTTCTCGGTCCCACGACCGCCGCCCGGCTGCGACGGGCCGCGAGGTCCCGGCGCACCACTCCCGCCCGGATGGCGCTCGCCGCGTGGGCGGCCGCCCTGGCGGCGCTGCCCGGAGAGACTCCGGAACGGGACGCCGATGTGGTCGTGCTGCTCCGGTCGCACGGTAGGCCGGGTCCGGACCTCGCCGATGTGGTGGGACCGCTCGTCCTGCACGTCCCCGTCACCGTCGTCCCGGGTCCCGAGCTGGCGGAACGAGTGATCGCCGCGGCCGCCGAGGCCGAGGACGAGGCCCACCGGGTCCCCGGACTGGGGAGGCCCCTGGTCGCCCACTGGGGCGGTCACACCGGGAGCTTCGCCTTCGAGGTGCTCCGGCCGGAGCCGTACCTTCCGGGGCTCCGAGCGGAGCCGTCGCCGCTGCCACCGGCTCCGCCGCCGGACGCGCCCCCCTGCCTGACCCTCGTGGAACGGCCGGACGGGACGTTGACCGGCCACTGCTCCGGACGGTCAGCCGAGCATGCCATCGCCTTGTTCGAACGGCACCTTGAACCGCTTTTGTCCTGAACCCCGCGCGCGAGGCATACCGCGTGCCCAATCCGCACCTGAGCACCATGATCGGAAGTGGTCGACAAGTGATGACCGATCATCCGCCCATCCGGGCCTCCCTCGCCCAGCAGGGCATCTGGTTCAACGAACGGCTCGGCGGTCTGGGGACGGTGTACTCCATGCCGTTCTCCGTCACCTTCCGGGGGCCGCTCGACATCGCCGCGCTGGACGCCGCCTGCTCGGCACTGGTCGCCCGGCACCGCCTGCTGGGCAGCGTCGTGGCCGAGCGCGACGGCGTGCCGTACTTCGTCCCCGCGCCCGCCGCGCCGCGGCTCGTGATCGAGGACGTGGCCGCGTCCGACCTTCCCGACCGGGTACGCGCGGAGATCGTGCGCCCGTTCGACCTGGAGGCGGGCCCGCTCGTCCGGTTGACGCTGTTCCGGTCGGGGCCGGAGCAGTCCGTCCTTCTCGTCGTGGCCCACCACCTGGTCTTCGACGGAGAGTCGACCTCGGTCTTCCTGGCCGACCTGGCCGAGCTGTACCGGACCGGGCTCGGCGGGGTCCCCGCCGAGCCGCCGCCGCTCGACTACGACGGTCTGGCCGAGCGCGAGGAGGCGCGGATCACCGCCACTCTGGCGTTCGCCCGCGAATTCTGGGCCGGGCGCGGGTGGCAGGCGGGCGAGGTGATCCTGCCCGGCTTCGACGGCCCGGTCCCCGCCGCCGCCGAGGGCGCCTCGGTCGAGCTGGCACTGCGGGACGACCTGCGCGCCGCGCTCGACCGGCTGGCCGAGGAGACCGGTTCCAGCCGGTTCGAGATCGTGCTCGCCTCGCTGCACGTACTGCTCCATCGGTACGGCGACGCCGAGCCGGTGATCGCCGTCGACCTCGGCACCCGTACCAAGGAGACGCGCGGCCACGTCGGCGCGTTCGTCAACGAGCTGCCGGTCGCGGCCCGGCTCGACCCGGAGTGGAGCTTCCGCCGGTTCCTGCAGAACCAGCGCTTCGTCCACGGCCTGCGGTCTGACCTGCGGGGACTGTTCCGGGTCAGGGAGGTGCCGCTGTCTCGCGCGGTGCGCGGCGTCCGGCCGGGTGTCGCGCTCGCCCCGATCTCACTCGGTTACCGCAGGCGCGGGGCGGCGCCCGAGTTCCCCGGTGTCGACGCGCGTGTCGACTGGGTGCTGTTCAACCACACGGTACGGGGAGCGCTGCGCGTCCACGTGGTGGACGGTCCGGACCGGTTCGGTGTGATCATTCAGTACAACCCGGCCGCGATGGACGGGGAGAGCGCGCGGCGGACGGCCGCGCACTGGCTGCGACTGCTCACCGCCGTCACCGCGGATCCCGACTCGCGGCTGCGCGAGGTGCCCCTGCTCGGCGTGGACGAGACCGAGCTGCTGCTGGCCGGCTGGAACGACACGAGCGTCGCCTACCCGGCGGCCACGCTGCCGGAACTGGTCGCCGAGCAGGCCCGCCGGACCCCGGACGCGGTGGCGCTCTCCTGGGGAACCGGCGCCGAGAGCATGACGTACCGCGAGCTCGACGCCGAGGTGGAGGGCCTGGCGGTTCGGCTGCGAGAGGCCGGCACGGCGAGCGGCTCGCTCGTCGCGGTGCTCGCGGAGCGGTCGGCGCGCACGGTGGCCGCGCTGCTCGCCGTGCTCCGGGCGGGCGCGGCCTATCTCCCGCTGGACCCCGAGTATCCGGCGGAGCGGCTGGCCTTCGTCCTGGCCGACTCCCGCGCGGACCTGGTGCTGACCTCAGCGCGGCTGCGGGAACGCCTGCCCTGCCACGACGCGGCCACCCTGGTCCTGGACGAGCTGGTCCTGGACGAGCTGGCCCCCGCGGCGGGGGATGCCGGGGCGTGGCCGACGCCGGACGACCTCGCGTACGTGATCTACACGTCCGGATCGACCGGCCGTCCCAAGGGGGTGGAGATCCCGCACCGGGCGCTGTCGAACCTGCTGCACGCGATGCGGGACCGGATCGGATCCGGGCCGGGCGACGTCTGGCTGGCGCTGACCTCCCTGGCGTTCGACATCTCGGCGCTGGAGCTGTACCTGCCGCTGGTCACCGGAGGGCAGGCCGTCATCGCCCCGGACACCCTGGCCAGGGACGGGCGGGGGCTGACCGCGCTTGCCGCCGCACGGGCGGTGACCCACGTGCAGGCCACACCGTCCGGGTGGCGGATGCTGCTTGACGGCGGCTTCGACCGTCCCGGCGTGACCGCGCTGGCCGGGGGCGAGCGACTGCCGGCGCCGCTGGCCCGCGAACTGCTGGCCAGGACCGGACGGCTGATCAATGTCTACGGCCCGACCGAGACCACGATCTGGTCGACCGCCGCCGAGGTGACCGCCGCCGGGGACGGCGCCGTCTCCGTGCCGATCGGCGTACCGCTGGCCAACACCCGGACGTACGTGCTGGACGAGCACCTCGGCCCGCTGCCGGTGGGCGTGCCGGGCGAGTTGTTCATCGCCGGGGACGGCGTCGCCGTCGGCTACCGCGACCGGCTCGAGCTGACCGCCGAGCGGTTCGTCGCCGACCCGTACGGCAAAGGCCGGATGTACCGTACCGGGGACCTGGTGCGCCGCCGGGCCGGCGGGCAGATCGAGTTCATCGGCCGCATCGACGGCCAGATCAAGCTGCGCGGCCACCGGATCGAGCTGGGCGAGATCGAGGCCAGGCTGCTCGAACACCCGGACATCCACTCGGCCGCGGTGATCGCGTCCCCGGCGCCGGACGGCGACGCGCGCATCGTCGCCTTCGTCGTCGGCGATCCGGATGATCGGCGGGCTCCGGGCGACCTCCTGGACGACCGTTGGGCCGAAGGCGGCCGGACCGGCCGGGTGCCGGAGGATGTGCGGGAGCACTGCGCCCGCACGCTGCCGCCGTACATGGTGCCGGCGGAGTTCGTGGCGCTGCCCGCGCTGCCGCTCACCCCCAACGGCAAGATCGACCGGGCCGCCCTGCCCGCGCCGCCGCCCCGGCGGATGACCGGGACCGGACACGCGAGTGAACCCGCGACCGGACCCGCGACCGGACCCGCGACCGGATCCGTGACCGCGACCGGGACCGGCGTGGCGTCGGGCTACACCGGTGTCGCCGCCGAGGTGCACGAGATCTGGTGCGCGGTGCTCGGCGTCACCGGCGTCGGCCCCGACGACGACCTGTTCGAGCTGGGCGGCCATTCCCTGACGATCACGCAGATCGCGGCCAGAGCGCGTACCCGGCTCGGGGCCGACCTGCCGCTGCACCTGTACTACGACGACCCGACGATCGCCGGCATCAGCGCGGCGATCGAGCGGCTGCGCGGGGAGGGCTGAATCATGATCGTTCCTGCGGCGCACGTCGCCTGGACCGGACCTCATCGCGCGGGGTTGCGCCGCCACCGCGACCGGGCTCTGGAGGACGGCCCCTACGGGCTGCCGGTGGAGGAGATCCTCACCAGCGTGCACAGTGTCCGCGCCTGGCGGGCGTTCCACGGCGGCGTCGAACTGATCACCGACGAGCTCGGCGCCGCCTACGCCGCCGGGCAGGGGCTCGACGCGCTCTACGACCGGGTGGACACCGCACTGGACGGCCTGGACACGCTCGACGTCGATCCGCTGCTCTACTTCGCGGCGGGCAAGAGTTACGCGGCGACGTTGCGCGCCGCTCCGTTCGCGATCGTCGACACCGACCTCTACCTGCGGCGTCCGCTGTCCGGGCTGGCCCGCGGCGGTTTCGTCTTCGCGCACTGGGAGTCGACCGGCAACGCCGTCTACCCGCCGGTCGACGAGGTCCCCAACCAGGCAGGCGCGGACCTGTCCCGGTGGATCTTCGACACTCCGGCGGCCAACATGGCCGTCTCGGTCTTCCTCGACGACGTCCACCGGGCCACGTACGCGGAGGCGGCGATGGCGTTCATGACCGGCAACGCCGGCCCTTCCGAGACGGATCCGATCGTCCGGCAGACCTTCGCGGAGCAGCGCCTCGCCCCCGCGGTGGCCAGGGCACTGGGCATCGACCCGCGGCCCGTCACCGGCCGGTTCTGGGTGGTCGAGGCCGAGTCGTGGGACGGGCCGTCGTACGCCGCGCTGTTCCACCACACCTGGAACCAGAAGCGGTGGCTCCGCCAGTTCCCCGAGCTGCGGCCCGCGTACTGGCGGTACCTGCTGGAGGACCTGCTCTGGCGGTTCCCCGACACCTACGACCTGCTGCTGTCCATACCGGCGCTCAAGGAGTGCGCCGAGCTGGTCCGCCGGACCAGGAGCGACCTCGACGCCCACGGCCCCACCGTGATCGACAAGGAGGGCGAATGACCACACGGACCACGCCGACCACCACGCCGACCACCGGGCCGACCACCGCGCACGTCACGGCGCAGGTCACGGCGCCGACCGCCGGGCCGACCACCGCGCGGGCGACCGTGCGGGGCACGCTGGGCGAGCTGTGGCGGCGGGTGCTGCGCGTCCCGCACGTCTCCGACGACGGCGACTTCTTCGCGCTCGGCGGTGACTCGTTCCGCGCCGCCCAGCTCGCCGCGCTGATCGGGGAACGGCTCGGCGTGCCCGCCACCGCGGCGCTGCCGTTCGAACGGCCGGAGTTCACCGCGCAGGTCCGCTGGATCGAGGACGCGCTGGCCGTCTCCGCGCCCGACGAGGCGGCCGACGAGGCGGCCGCGGACCTCGTGGCACCGGCCGGGCCGGAGACGGCCGCGCTCAGCACTCAGCAGGAGGACTTCCTGTACTGGATGTTCGAGTCAGAGCCGGTCCGTGACATCGGCTCCTGCTGTACCGCGATCAGGATCACCGACGCCCTGGACGTGCCGCTGCTGGTCCGCACCCTGAACGCGCTGGTCCTGCGGCACGAGGCGCTGCGCACCGTGGTCGGCGGGGACGGGACCGCGCGTGTGGTGGACGACCTCCCGCCCGAGGTCGCCGAGGCGTGGGCAGGGGACGAGGCCGAGGCGGAACGAATCGTCTGGCACGAGCGGATGCGGCTGGACGACGTGATCGCCGGCCCGCTGGTCCGCGCGCTGGTCGTGCACATCGGCCCGGACGAGGACGACGACCACGTGCTGGTACTCGCCGTGCACCACTTCGCCTTCGACGGGTTCTCGTTCGGCGTGCTGCTGCGCGAACTCGGCCTGGTGTACTCGGCGTTCCGCGCCGGGCACCCCAGCCCGCTGCGCCCGCTCCCGATCACCTACGCCGACTACTGCCGGTACACCCGCACACGGTGGCCGGCCAACCAGCCGTACTGGGACCGGGTGCTGGACGGAGCGCCGCGCGACCTCACCCCGTTCCCCGGCCGCAAGGACACCGCGATGTTCTCCCGGCGCAGGTACGGCTTCCCGATCGACGCCGGGCTCGGCGCACGTCTGGCCGGGACGGCACGAGCCCGGGGGGCCACCCCGTTCATGGCGGTGGCCGCCTGCTGGACCTGGCTGCTGGCCGAATGGACCGGAACCACCGACGTGGTCGTCATGTCGCCCGTGCCCGGCCGGACCCTCCCCGAGCACGAGACGATCATCGGCTGCCTGGTGCAGTCGCTGCTGATGCGCTTCGACGCCTCCGGCGGCCCCACCTACACCGAGCTGGTGGAGCGGGTACGCCAGGTCGCGGTCGGCGCCGTCGCCCACCAGTTCCACGCCTACCAGGACGCCCGCCGGCGTGTGCCCTACCCCTCGCGGATCCACTACGAGAGCTTCGGCGCGCCGCACTTCCCCGGACTGCTCTCGGAGCCGTTCCCGTTCCCCCGCGACCAGGTCGAGCTGGAGTGGGCGGCCAACCCCGGTGAACTCGATCTCAGCGCGCCGGAACTCATCGTCGAGGAGCAACGCGACGGCAGCCTGCGTTGCGCCATCGTCTACAACCACTACGGGTACGACCCGGCCACGGTGGCCGAGCTGGCCGACGCCTTCCTCGGCTTCGTCACGGCCGCCGTCGAACGGCCGGAAGCCGTTCTCCCTCCGCTGCGGGCCGGCCATGGAAACTGACCGCATCGAGGGCACGCCGCTCTCCCACGCGCAGGAACGGCTGTGGTTCCTGCAGCGGCTCGACCCGGACGACACCTCGTCGACGTTGTTCGTCTCCGAACGCCTGCTCGGCGACCTGGACACGGTCGCGCTGGGTCGCGCCTTCGCCGCCGTGGTCGAGCGACACGAGTCGCTCCGTACCCGCTATCCCGCCCCCGATGGTGCTCCCGTCCAGGTGCCCGGCCCGGTACCGGTCCTCGACCACGCCGACCTCACCGCGTACCCGGCCGAGGAACGGGAACGGCGGGCGATCGAGATCGTGGCGGAGCGGACCCGCCGCCCGTTCGATCTGGCCGCCGGGCCGGTGCTGCGCGCCTGCCTGATCACGCTGGGCGAGCGGGACCATGTGCTGCACATCGCGATCCACCACATCGCCGTGGACGGCTGGGCGCTCGGGGTGCTCACCGGAGAACTCGGCACGTTCTACCAGGCGTTCGCCGCCGGAGGTCCGGTGCCGCCGGCGCCGCTGGTCCGATACCGAGATCACGCCGCCGAGGAGCGGGCCCGCCCGGTGGACACCACCTCCCTGGAGTACTGGCGGGACCGGCTGGCCGGGGCGCCCGCGCTGGAACTGCCCACCGACCGGCCGCGTACCGGAGCAGCGACGCCGGCCGGAGGATCGGTCGAGCTGCGGCTGCCGGCCGAGGTCGGCGCCGGGATCGCCGAACTGGCCAGGCGGCGGCGGTGCACGCTCTTCATGGCGCTGCTCGCCGCCTACCAGGTGCTGCTCGCCCGCCATTCCGGGCAGGACGACGTGTGCGTCGGCTCCGTGGTCTCCACCCGGGACCGGCCCGAGCTTGAAGGGGTCGTCGGGCTGTTCCTCGACACCCTCGTGTTCCGGGGCGACCTGTCCGGCGATCCGTCGTTCGGCGAGCTGCTCGGCCGCACCAGGGCCGGGGTGCTCGGCGCGCTCTCCCATCGGGGCGTGCCGTTCGGACGGCTGGTGCGGGAGGTCGCGCCGGGCCGGGAACACGGCGGGGGACACGGTGGGGAACGCGGTCGAGCACCGTTGTTCCGCGCCCAGTTCGGCGTGCACCAGGAGGCCGAAGGACGCCGGATGACCCTGCCCGGCATCAGGGTGGAGCCGTTCAGCGCTCCCTTCGTCACCGGTGGCCCGCACGCGCAGAACGACCTGTCACTGGAGGTCCATCCGACCCCTGACGGTCTGGTCGCGTACGTCGTCTACGACGCCGACCTGTTCGATCGGGGCACCGTCGAGAGGATGGCGGCGCGGTTCACGGCCCTGCTCGGCCAGGTCGTCGCGCATCCCGACGTGCCGCTGTCCCGGCTCGACCTGCTCGCCCCCGGCGAACGCGCCGCGATCCTCGCCAGGGCGGGTGACGACGCCGTGCCGTACCCGGACGTGACGCTGCCCGGCCTGCTCGGCCTGTCGGGCCGCGATCCGGACGCGGTGGCGGTGGTGTGCGGGGCGGAGACCCTGACCTATGCCGAGCTTGAGGCGGCGACCGATCGGCTCGCCCGCCGGCTCGCCGTCGCCGGAGCCGGGCCGGGACGCCTGGTCGCACTCTGCGCGGAACGTTCGGTCGAGATGCTGGCCGGGCTGCTCGCCGTGGCCAGGACGGGCGCGGCCTACCTGCCGCTCGACCCGGCCTACCCGGCGCCGCGGCTGGCGTTCGTGCTCGCGGACTCCGGCGCCGACCTGCTGCTCACCCAGCGGCGGCTACGGGACCGGCTGCCGGGGGACCGGCCGGTCGTACTGCTCGACGATCCCGGAGACGGCGTCGCCGCCGATCTCCCGCCCCTGAGGACCGCCCCGGGACCGGACGACCTCGCGTACGTGATCTACACGTCCGGCTCGACCGGGAGACCCAAGGGGGTCGCGGTCGAGCACCGGGCGCTGGCCAACCTGCTGCTGTCGTTCCGCGACCGGCTCGGAGCCGGGCCGGGACACGTGTGGCTGGCGTCGACGTCGTTGTCGTTCGACATCTCGGCGCTGGAGCTGTACCTGCCGCTGGTGACCGGCGGCAGGGTGGTGATCGCCCGCGAACCAGCCACCGGTGACGGTGCCCGGCTCGCCCGGCTGGTCGCCGAGCACGGTGTCACGCACGTCCAGGCCACCCCGTCGGGCTGGCGGATGCTGCTCGACGCCGGGTTCGACCGGTCGTCGCTGGTCGCGCTCGCCGGTGGCGAGGCGCTGCCCGAGGCGCTCGCCGCCGAGCTGCGCCCACGCGTCGCGCGGCTGTTCAACGTGTACGGTCCGACCGAGACGACCATCTGGTCGAGCTGCTGGGAGGTGCCCGCCGACATCGCGGGCGGCGTCCGGATCGGCCGCCCGATCGCGAACACCCGCGTGTACGTCCTGGACCGGTGGCTGCGGCCGGTCCCCGACGGGACGATCGGCGACCTCCACATCGCCGGGACCGGCCTGGCCCGCGGCTATCTCGGCCGGGCCGGGCTGACCGCCGACCGGTTCCGGCCGGACCCGTACGGCCCGCCGGGCAGCCGGATGTACCTCACCGGCGACCTGGCCCGATGGTCGTCCGGCGGTGGGCTGGAATGCCTGGGCCGTACCGACGGGCAGGTGAAGCTGCACGGTCACCGCATCGAGCTGGGCGAGATCGAGGCCCGGATGACGGAGCATCCGTCGGTCGGCCAGGCCGCGGTCGTGGTCCGGGCCGAGCGGCTGGTGGCCTACGTGGTGCCCGCCGGGGGCGCTCCGGGTGGGGCGCCGCCCGATCCGGGCGTGTTGATCGAGCATGCCGCGGCGGTGCTCCCCGCGTACATGGTGCCCGCGGTCGTCATGCCGCTCGGCGCGCTGCCGCTCACGCCCAACGGCAAGGTGGACCGGCAGGTCCTGCCCGATCCGGAGGTCGCCGCACCGGGCTCGGGCCGCCCTCCCGCCACCCCGGCCGAACGCCGGGTCGCCGCCGTCTTCGCCGATGTGCTCGATGTGGAGGCGGTGGGCGCCGACGACGACTTCTTCGCGCTCGGCGGCCACTCGCTGCTCGCCGCCCGGGCCACCGCCCGGCTCGCCGCCGCGCTCGGCGCCGAGGTCGCGGTGCGGGAACTGTTCGACCGGCCCACCGTGGCCCGGCTGGCCGCGGCGCTGGAGGACCGCGCGCCCGGCACCCGGGAGGCGATCGCGCCCCGGCCCGCGGGCACCGTACCGCCGCTGTCGGCGGCACAGGAACGGCTGTGGTTCCTGCACCGGTTCGCCCCGGCCGACGCCGCCTACAACATGTACCTGGTCAGGCGGTTGCGCGGCCCGCTGGACAGGGAGGCGCTCGCCCGCGCGCTCGGCGGCGTCACCGCCCGGCACGAGACGCTCCGCACCCGCTTCCCGGAGGTGGACGGCGCCCCCGCCGTCGTCGTCGAGCCGCCCGGCCCGGTGACGTGGGAGGACGTCGACGCGCGGGACGACGACGAGGCGCGGCGGCTGGTCGCCGACCGGACCAACGCGCCGCTCGACCTGGCGGACGCGCCGCCGTACCGGATCAGCCTCGTCCGGATCGCCGACGACGATCACGTGCTGTGCTGGGTGATCCACCACATCCTCGGCGACGGCTGGTCGCTGAACGTCGTCATGGACGACCTCGCCCGGTGTTACGCGGGCGAGGTCCTGCCGCCACCCGGCGTGCGGTACGGCGACGTGGCGGCCTGGCAGCACGGCAGGAACGTGGCCGGGTCGCTGGAGTACTGGCGGCGCAGGCTGGCCGGCCCACCCGCCCTCGACCTCGCGACGGACCGGCCCCGGCCCGCCGGTGACCGGGGGCGGACGGGCGGGCAGGTGGCCCTGCGGCTGCCCGAGGAGGTCACGGCCGCGCTGGAACGGCTCGGCAAGGAGCACGGGGCCACCCTGTTCATGACCTTGCTGGCCGCCTACCAGGTCCTGCTGGCCCGGCACACCGGCCAGGACGACGTCGTCGTCGGCTCGGTCACCGCGGGCCGGGACCGGGTCGAGCTGGAGGACGTCGTCGGCAATCTCACCAACACGGTGGCGCTGCGCGGCGACCTGCGGGGTGACCCCGCGTTCCACGAGTTCCTCGCCGCCACCCGCAGGTCCGTCATGGACGATTTGGAACACCAGGAGATTCCGTACGAACGGCTGATCGCCGAACTCGACCTCGGCAGGGATGTCACCCGCACGCCGCTGTTCCAGACGATGCTGATCCTGCACAGTCAGGACGGCCGCGGCGGGCCGGCACACGGGTTCGGCGGGCTGTCCGTCGAGGTCTTCGAGCACGGGCACGCCCAGGTCAAGTTCGACGTGTCGGTGGACGTGTGGCGGGAGCTCGACGGGCTGTCCGTGGTGTTCTCCTACGACCAGGACCTGTTCGACGCCGCCACCGTGGCGGGGATCGCCGACCGGTTCGATGTGCTGTGCCGGGGGATCGCCGCCGACCCCGGCCGTCCGGTGCGCGCGCTGCCGCTGCTGACCCCGGCCGACGAGGCGACCCTGCGCGCCGCCGCCGCGCCGCTGGCGACACGGGGTTCCGGCACGGCAGGCGCCGAGCTGCCGGAGTCGTCGGTGCCCTCCCTGATCGCCGCGGCCGCCGCGCGCCACCCCGATGCCGTCGCCGTCCGGTGCGGCACGCGGGAAGTGACGTACGCGGAGCTGATCGGGCGGGCGGACCGGCTCGCCGGGGTGCTCCGCGCCCGGGGCGTCGGCAGGGGCGACGTGGTCGCGGTCTGCCTCGACCGGGGGATCGACGCCGTGGTGGCGCTGCTCACGGTGCTGCGGGCCGGGGCCGCCTACCTTCCGCTGGATCCGGATCAGCCGTCGGCCCGGCTGGCGCGGCTGTGCGCGGACAGCGAGGCCGTCGCGGTGATCGCCGCCGCCGCCGACGGTACCGGTGCCGGTCGCCTCCCCCCGGGCCTTCCGGTCGTCGACCCGGCCTCGGCCTCCGTCGTCCCCGGCTCCGTCGCCGCCGACTGCGTCTCAGCGGCAGAGGAGGAGATACCGGCCCGCGACGCCGCGTACCTGATCTTCACCTCCGGTTCGACCGGTTCCCCCAAGGGTGTGGTGGTGGAACACGCCGCCCTGACCGCACGGGTGCGTTGGATGGCGCGCGAGTACGGGCTCGGGCCGGGCGACCAGGTCGTCCAGTTCGCCTCCCTCGGCTTCGACGCGCACGTGGAGGAGGTGTATCCGGCGCTGGCGTCGGGCGCGACCCTGGTGCTGCTGCCGGACGGCGGCGCGACGCTCCCCGACCTGCTGTCCTCCCCGGCGGGGCGGGACGTCACCGTGCTCGACTTGCCCACGGCCTACTGGCACCATCTCGTCGACCTGGTGGACGGCGTGGTGTGGCCGCCGGCCCTGCGGCTGGTCATCCTGGGCGGCGAGCAGGTCGAGGAGGTGGCGGTCGCCCGGTGGCGGCAGCGCTTCCCCGAGGTCAGGCTGGTCAACACGTACGGTCCGACCGAGGCCACAGTGATCGCCACCGCCGCCGAGCTCTCCACCACGGGGGAGGGGCGCCCGCCGATCGGCGAGCCCATCGGCGAGACCACGGTGTGGCTGCTCGGCGAGGACGGCCGCCCCGTCCCGCCCGGAGCGGTCGGCGAGCTCTACATCGGCGGAGCCGGGGTCGCTCGCGGCTACGCCGGACGGCCGGGTCTCACCGCGGAGCGGTTCGTCCCCGACCCGTTCACTCCCGGCGGTGGGCGGCTCTACCGGACCGGTGACCGCGCCCGGCTGCGCGGGGACGCGCGGTACGAGTTCCTCGGGCGGGTGGACGACCAGATGAAGATACGCGGCTTCCGGATCGAGCCCGGCGAGGTCGAGGCGCGGCTGCTCGCCCATCCGGGCGTCGGGCAGGTCGCGGTGGTCGCGCGCGGGGACCTGCTGGTCGCCTACCTGGTGGGCGGGCCGCCGGTGGAGGAGTTGCGCCGGCACGCGGCCGAGAGCCTGCCGCCGCACATGGTGCCCGGCGCCTGGGTCCGCCTGGATCGGCTGCCGCTGACCGCGAACGGAAAGATCGACCACGCCGCGCTGCCGTCGTTCGCGCCCGAGTGGGAGACGGCCTACGTCGCGCCGCGTACCGACGCCGAGGCGCTGGTCGCCGAGGTGTGGGCGGAACTCCTCGGGCTGGACGCCGTCGGCGCCCATGACGATTTCTTCCACCTCGGCGGGCACTCGCTTCTCGCCGTACGCATCGTGGCCCGGCTGAAGGCCATGATCGGCGTCGAGGTGCCGATCCGCACGCTGTTCGCGCGCCGCACCGTGGCCGACTTCGCCGCCGCCGTCGAGGCGATGCTGCTCGACACCCTCGCCGGGCTTTCCGACGAAGAGGCGCTCCGGCTGATCGAAAATCCTGACAAATGAGGATAAGTGGTTATGTATCACGTAGTGATCAATGACGAGGAGCAGTACTCGATCTGGCCGGACGGCCGTCCCGTCCCGGAGGGCTGGCGGACCGCCGGGTTCAGCGGCGCCAGGGAGGAGTGCCTCGCCCATATCGACGACGTCTGGACCGACATGCGGCCGAGGAGCGCCCGATGACCACCGGGCTCGGAAACGCCGCGACCACGGACGCCGCCGCAGACACCACCGCGGCCCCGGGCGGGCTGTCGCCGGCCAAGCAGGCGGTGCTGGCCGGGCTGCTGCGCCGCCGCGGCGTGTCCTCGTCCATCCCGCGCAGGCCGCCCGGCG
This sequence comes from Microtetraspora sp. AC03309, assembly GCF_020826795.1. Taxonomy (NCBI): domain Bacteria; kingdom Bacillati; phylum Actinomycetota; class Actinomycetes; order Streptosporangiales; family Streptosporangiaceae; genus Microtetraspora; species Microtetraspora sp. AC03309. The sequence goes on from NZ_JADDIL010000044.1 coordinate 17,190, forward strand.
AGACGCCGCCGCTGTCGCACGCGCAGGAGCGGCTGTGGTTCATGGAGCAGTACGCCCCGGGAACCGCCGCGTACACCGTGCCGCTCGGCACCCGGCTGTCGGGCGAACTGGACCCCGAAAGCCTCTCCCGCGCGCTGCGCGCGGTGGCGGCCAGGCACGAGAGCCTGCGCATGCGGTTCCACACCACCGCGGACGGCCGTCCCGAGCTGACCGTCGACGACGAGCCGGCGGTCGAGTTCACCTTCACCGCGTCCGACGAGAAGGGCGCGGAGGAGCTGGCCGCGACGCAGCTCGCCCGGCCGTTCGACCTGGCCGAGGGGCCGCTGCTGCGTGCCCTGCTGGTACGGCTGGACCCGCTCGACCACATCCTGCTGCTGACCGCCCACCACACCGTGATCGACGGGTGGTCGTACGACCTGGTGCTCAGTGAGACGCTCACCCTGCACGACGCCTACCGCCAGGGGGCCGATTCGCCGCTGGGACCACCGCCGCCGCAGTACGGCGACTACGCGACCTGGCAGCGCGGCCGGGAGACGTCCGACGACGACGTGGCCTACTGGCGGGAGCGGCTGGCCGGCGTACCGGCTCTCGACCTGCCCACCGACCTGCCCAGGCCGGCCGAGCAGACCTTCACCGGGGATTCCCTGCGGTTCCTGATCGACGGCGAGACGGCCGAGCGGATCGCCGGTCTGGCCCGTGACCGGGGCGCCTCCACCTACATGGCGCTGCTGGCCGCCTTCCAGGTGCTGCTGTCCCGGCACTCGGGGCAGAAGGACTTCGCGGTCGGCTCCCCGGTCAGCGGCCGGGACACGCCGGAGCTGGAAGGCGTGGTCGGCCTCTTCGTGAACACCCTCGCGATGCGGGCCGACCTGACCGGCGACCCGTCGTTCACGGAGCTGCTGGATCGGGTCAGGAACGGCGCGCTCGACGCGTACGCGCATCAGGGCATGCCGTTCGACCGGCTGGTCAGCGAGCTGAACGTACGCCGGGATGTCAGCCGCTCGCCGGTGTTCCAGGTGATGTTCGCGGTGCAGAACTTCCAGGCTCCGGCGGAGTGGCGTACCGGCCTCGGCCTGTCCGAGTTCCGCGTGGAGTCCGGCAGCACCCGGTTCGACCTCACCGTCTACCTGCGGGAGACCGAGGACGGCCTGGCCGGGCAGATGGTGTACAACACCGCGCTGTTCCGGCCGGAGACGATCCGCCGGATGGCCGACCGGTTCGCCACCCTGCTGGCGTCGATCGCCGCCGACCCGGCCGCGCCGGTTTCCGCGCTGGACATGCTCGGCCCGGATGAACGGGCCGAGGTGCTGGCGCTCGGCGCCGCGCCCCCGCTGCCGGCGCCGCCGCCCGCGGTGGGGAAGGGGCTGCTGCACGAGCTGATGGCCGGGCACGATCCCGCCGCCGTCGCAGTGACGTGCGGCGAGGACCACCTCACCTACGGAGAGCTGGACCGTCGCTCGAACCGGCTGGCCCGGCGTCTGCGCCGCCTCGGCGTCGGCCGGGACACCCGCGTCGCCGTCTGCATGGAGCAGTCGGCGGACGTCGCGGTCGCGGTCGTCGGCGTGCTGAAGGCGGGTGGCGCGTACGTGCCGCTGGATCCCGAGCATCCCGGGGAGCGCCTCGCCCACGCCGTGGCCGACTCGGGCGCGCCGGCGGCCGTCGTCACCGCCACGACCCGAGACCGGCTCCCGGCCGGAACCACCTCCGTGACCCTTCAGGACGCGGACGGCGAGGACGACGGCCCGGTGGACGCCGACGTCCGGCCCGGCGATCTCGCGTACGTGATCTACACCTCGGGCACCACCGGACGGCCCAAGGGCGTCGCCGTCCAGCATCGCGAGATCGTGACCTATCTCGCCGGCGTGCACCATCGCTTCGGTGTCGAACCCGGCGGTGTCTACGCGCTGCTGCAGTCGCTGGCGTTCGACTTCGGCATGACCGTGTTCTATCTGTCGCTGATGACCGGCGGCACGTTGCACCTCATCCCCGCGCGTACAGCGGCTCCGGAACTGGCCGAGCGGCTCGGCGAGATCTGCGCGGACTACCTGAAGATCACTCCGTCGCATCTGACCGCGTTGCTGGCGGACACCGAACCGGCCGGGCTGCTGCCGCGCCGCCTGCTCATCCTCGGCGGCGAGGCGGCCGGTCAGGACCTGGCGCGTGAGCTGGCGGGCGCGGGCCGATGCGCCGTCGTCAACCACTACGGTCCGACGGAGGCGACGGTCGGGGTGACGACGTTCGCCGTCGATCCCGTGCGGCCTCCGGAGCAGGCGGCCACGCTGCCCATCGGCAGGCCGCTGCCCGGTGCCGTGGTGCGGGTGCTGGACGAGCACATGCGGCCGGTACCCGCCGGGGTCACCGGGGAGATCTATCTCGGCGGCGCGCGGCTGGCCCGGGGATATCTGGGCAGGCCGGGCCTCACCGCCGACCGGTTCGTCCCCGACCCCTACGGTGGGCCCGGCGCTCGGCTGTACCGGACCGGCGACCTCGGCCGCTGGCTGCCCGGCGGCGACCTGCAGTTCCTCGGCCGTACCGACCACCAGGTGAAGATCAGGGGATACCGGGTCGAGCTGGGTGAGATCGAATCGGTGCTCGCCGGGCTGCCCGGGGTCGCCCAGGCGGTGGTGGAACTGCGGGGAGACCGCCTGGTCGCCTACCTCGGCCACCCGGATGCCGAATCCCGCCCGGACGCCGCGCGGCTGCGCGAGACGCTGCGCGCGCTGCTGCCCGACTACATGATCCCGTCCCGCTACGTCTGGCTGGACGCGCTGCCGCTGAAGTCGCACGGCAAGGTGGACCGGGCCGCGTTGCCCGATCCCGGTGACGAACCTGCCGGAGAGGCGGAGTACACGCCGCCCGCGACGCCGATGGAGGAGGCCGTCGCCGCGATCTGGGCCGGTGTCCTCGGCGTGCCACGCGTCGGCGCGCTGGACGACTTCTTCGAGCTGGGCGGGCACTCCCTGCTGGCCATGCAGGTCGTCGCCCGGATGCGCACGGTGGCGCCGGAACGCCGGATCACCATCATGGACCTGTTCCGCCATCCCACCGTGCGCGAGCTGGGCCGGCTGGCCGAGCAGGGGGAGGACGGCCCGCGCAGGCTCCTGCACCGCCTCACCCCGGACCGGCCGACCACGGACACGCTGGTCTGCGCGCCGTACGGCGGGGGCAGCGCGGTGATCTACAAGCCGCTGGCGGACGCGCTTCCCGACGGATGGGCGCTCTTCTCGATCGCCGTCCCCGGGCACGAGCTGGGCGAGCAGGCCAGGCCGCTGGACGAGGTCGCCGCCGAATGCGTCCAGGAGATCCTGGCCAACGTGACCGGCCCGCTCACGCTGTACGGCCACTGCGGGCTGGGTGTGATGCTCACCGTGGAGATCGCCCGCGCCCTGGAGGCGGCCGGACGCGAGGTCGACGCGGTCTACTTGGGAGGAATCTTCCCGTTCGCCCGGGTCAAGACCCGGTTGTCCCGGATCGCGGGGGCATGGTCGGAGCTGGCCGACCGGCTGCGCAGTGACCAACTGTGGGCCAACGCGTTGCAGGCGGCCGGCCTGGACGTCGACGAGTTGGGCCGGGACCAGCTCACGCTGGTGATCGACAACCGGCGCAAGGGGACGAAGGAGGCGGAGCGCTATTTCACCCGGCTGTTCGAGGTGGGGGCCGAGCCGCTCCGCGCCCCGATCATCTCGGTGGCGGGCGACCGCGACCCGGCCACCGAGTTCTACCAGGAACGTTTCCGCGAGTGGCATCTGCTGACGGACGTCACCGGCGTGGCCGTCCTGGACGAAGCGGGCCATTTCTTCGTGAAGTATCGGGCGGAGGAGCTGGCCGAGATCCTCACCTCCACCCATCAGGCGATCGCCGAAGGACAGCCGGAACAGCTCAGCCGTACCGACCGGTCCACCTGGTGGCTGCACGGAGTGTCGGTGCGAACCCCGACGGAACGAAACCCGGTGGACCGGCCCCCGGTATTCCGTAGCACTGTGGAACCGGGCGGCGGGCCACGCCCGAGCATGCGGCGGTTCGGACTGGTCGCGGTCGGGCAGCTCGTGTCCATCATCGGGTCGGCGCTGACCGAGTTCGCCATCCCGGTCTGGATCTACACCACGACCGGCTCGCTGGTCAGCTTCGCGCTGCTCGCGGTGCTCGGGCTGGTGCCGGGCATGCTGGTGTCGCCGCTGGCCGGGGCGCTCGTGGACCGGCTCGACCGCCGCAGGGTGCTGCTCGCGGGAGACATCGGAGCCGGCGGCACCCAGCTGACCTTCGGGATCCTGTTGTGGACCGGGAACCTGCAGACCTGGCACGTCTACCCGCTGCTCGCGTTGTTGTCGGTCGCCCTGACGTTCCAGCGGCTGGCGTACACCTCGGCGATACCGCAGCTGGTGCCGAAACGCTTCCTCGGCCACGCCAACGGCGTCATGCAGATGGCCACCGGTACGGCCCAGCTCATCGTGCCGCTGGTCGCTGTCGGCCTGATGGCCGTCATCGGCATCGACGGCATCCTGGTCATCGACGTGGTGAGCTACGTCCTGGCCGTCGGGGTCGTCCTGGTGACCCGCTTCCCGAAGACGATGGCCGCGACCCGGCGGGAGTCCATCGGGACGGAGATCCTCCACGGGCTGCGCTACTCCTGGGGCAACCGGGGATTCCGCGGCATGCTCGGCTTCTTCGCCGTGCTGAACGTGTTCCTCTCGCCGCTGTTCCTGATGATCTCGCCACTGGTCCTGGCGTTCGCGGGGGTCCCCGAGGTCGGGCGGGTGTCGTTCGCCGGGGGGCTGGGGGCGTTCGTCGGCGGTCTGGCCATGACCGCGTGGGGAGGGCCGCGGCGGCGCAGGCTCCGCGGGGTGCTGACGGCGACCCTCGCCCTGTCGGTCGCCTGCCTTGTCACCGGTGTGCGGGCCGATCTGACGCTGATCGCGGCGGGTGCGTTCGGCATGTCCCTGTGCCTCACCCTGGTCAACGGGATCTACGCGACGATCATCCAGGTGAAGGTGCCGCAGCGGTTCCACGGCAGGGTCATCGCGCTCAACACCCTGGTCGCCTGGTCGACCCTGCCGATCGGGTTCGGCCTGGTGGCACCGTACGGAGCCTCCGTGTTCGAGCCCTTGCTCGCCCCGGACGGGCCGCTGGCCGGTACGGTCGGCGCGGTGATCGGCACCGGCGCGGGCCGCGGAATCGGGTTCATGTACGTGTGCTTCGCCCTGGCCATCGCCACGATCGTGCTCGTCTCGACGCGGGTACGCGCGCTGGCCAGGTTCGACGAGGAGGTCCCGGACGCCGTCCCCGACGACCTGATCGGCTTCGAGAGCGTCCGGAACCGCCGCTGACCCCGGTTCCTCCAGGGGTCGTCGCCGCCGAGCGTGCCGGGGGGCGTACGCGGTCGAAGCCGCCCCTCCCTTCGGCGTGGCCGGGCATCGGGACCGAGGCGTGCGCGCCGGCACGACGCCGGAACGGAACGCCGAGCCATCCGACCGCCAAGAGATCCTCTCGACGTCTGGGTGTCTCGGTGTTTCGGCATGCCCGATCACCGATCTTCCGTCGGCGTCCCGGCTCGCCCTGGCGCCGCATGCGGCCGCTGGTGACGGCGGAATGTATGTGAATGCAGCATTACCGGTAAGTTTCAGAAATCTTGCTGAAATCTCTTGCAATCCTTGCGGAGATCGAAGATTGTTCTGCTACACGGACGGCCGTCCCGCCCCCCAGCGCCATCGTCTCCGGAAGTAGGCCCATCCCCCCATGGAACGAGCTAGGTCACGCCTGCGCAGCAGGATCCGTCATGTCCTCCTCGCCGCCGCGGTCGCCGCGTTCGGCATCACCTCGGTGGCCGTCGCGGTCGCCGCGACTCCCGCGAACGCCGCCGTCACGCTGAACGACAGCGTGGTGACGGCCAATCTGTGGGAATGGAACTGGAAGTCCGTCTCGGCCGCCTGCACCACTCACCTCGGCCCGGCGGGTTTCGGTGCGGTCCAGGTCGCGCCGCCGCAGGAATCGGTCAGCCTCCCCAACAGCAGTGACGGGGTGCACCCGTGGTACGAGGTGTACCAGCCGGTCTCCTACAAGCTCGACTCCCGGTTCGGCAACCGGGCCCAGTTCGCCTCGATGGTGACGGCCTGCCACAACGCGGGCGTGCGCGTCTACGTCGACGCCGTCGTGAACCACATGGCGGGGACGAACAACCCGGGCGGAGTGACCGGCTACGCCGGGACCTCCTTCACCGGCTACAGCTACCCGGCCGTCTCGTACGGGAACGGCGACTTCCACCACCCGGGTGACAACTGCCCGACCTCCGGCGGCATCAACGACTGGAACAACGAGTCCCAGGTGACCAGTTGCGAGCTGCTGGCGCTGTCGGACCTGTACACCGAGAAGGAGTACGTCCGTAACAAGATCGCGGACTACCTGAACGACCTCATCGGGCTCGGCGTGGACGGGTTCCGCGTCGACGCCGTCAAGCACATCAAGAAGAGCGACTTCGCCGCGATCCTCGGCAAGCTGAACAACACCGTCGCCGAGGGCAAGCGCCCGTACGTCGCGCAGGAGATCTTCGACGGCGCCACCAACGACGCGCTGAAGGCCCGGGCGTTCATCGGCAACGGCGACGTCCTGGACTTCGCCTACGCCAAGGGCGTCAAGGCGCAGTTCCAGGGCTCGATCTCCAACCTGGCCAACCTCCCGAACTGGAACCTCGACGCCCCGAGCGCCAACGTCTTCGCCATGGTCACCAACCATGACCTCGAGCGCGACGGCGCCACCCTCTCCTGGCGCGACGGCACCGACTACACCCTGGCCAACTACTTCGTGCTGGCCTACCCGCACGGCAAGCCGTCGGTCTACGACAGCTTCACCTACAGCAACCGCAACCAGTCCCCGCCCGCCGACGGCAACGGGTTCGTCACCGACACCTCCTGCGGCGGCAGCTGGAACTGCCTCACCCAGTCCACCGGCATCAAGGGCATGGTCGGCTGGGCCAACGCCGCCAAGAGCGTCACGTCCGTCTCCGACTTCAAGGTCGTCAACAACAACGTCATCGGCTTCCACCGCGGCAACCGCGCCTGGATCGGCATCAACGACTCCGGCAGCGCCTCTACCGCGCAGTTCACCACAGGCCTGGCCGACGGCGAGTACTGCGACGTCATCTCCGGCGCCGCCACCACCACCGGCTGCACCGGCACGAAGGTCACGGTCTCCGGGGGCCAGGCCACCGTGACCATCCCCGCCAACAACGCGGTCGCGATCCACGTCAACGCCAAGGCGGACATCACCAAGGTCGCGACGACCTTCACCGTCAGCGCCGACCTCGCCGCCGGGCAGACCCTGCATGTCGTCGGGAACGTCCCGGCCCTCGGCGGCGGCAGCACCACGAACTCGGTCGCGCTGACCGCCAACGGCGGCGGCAGCTACAAGACCACCGTCGAACTGCCCGCCTCCACCGTCGTCTCCTACAAGTACCTGATCAAGAACGGCGCGACCGTGGTGGAGCAGGAGGCCGCCAACCGGTCCTTCACCACCCCGGCGAGCGGCACCGCCACCCGCACCGACACCTACGTGCCCCCGCCCGTCGAGGTGAAGGTCGAGACGACCTTCACCGTCAGCGCCGACCTCGCCGCCGGGCAGACCCTGCACGTCGTCGGGAACGTCCCGGCCCTCGGCGGCGGTGACAACGCGGCGTCCGTCGCGCTCACCGCGGCCCCCGGCGGCGGCTACACCGGCGTCGTCCAGCTGCCCGCCTCGACCGCCGTCTCCTACAAGTACCTGATCAAGGAAGGCGCGGCGGTCGCCCAGGCGGAAGTGGCCGACCGGACCTTCACCACCCCGGCGAGCGGCACCGCCACCCGCACCGACACCTACGTGCCCCCGCCCGTCAGCGACAAGATCGCCACCACGTTCACCGTCACCGCCACCGCCGCCGCCGACCAGAACCTCTACGTCGTCGGCGACATCCCGGCACTCGGGTCGTGGGCCCCGGCCGACGCGATCAAGCTGACCGCGCAGGGCGACAACCTGTACTCCGGCGTCATCGAGCTGCCCAAGTCCACCGCGGTGGAGTACAAGTTCATCAAGAAGACCACCGCCGGTGCCGTGACCTGGGAGTCCGGCTCCAACCGGACCGTCACCACCCCCGCGAGCGGAACCCACGCCGTCACCGAGACCTTCCGCGGTGACACCGCCTCGCAGATCGCCACCTACTTCAACGCCGACGTCACCACCTGGTACGGCCAGAACGTCTTCGTCGTCGGCAACGTCCCCGCCCTCGGCGGCTGGGATCCCAACCAGGCGATCGCCCTGTCCTCGGCCGACTACCCGATCTGGCGGGTGGCGGTCAACCTGCCCCCCAACACCGCCGTCGAGTACAAGTACATCAAGAAGAACCCCGACGGCGCCGTGACCTGGGAGTCCGGCTCCAACCGGACCTTCACCACCCCGGCCACCGGAACCCACACCAGCAACGACACCTGGAAGTAGCCCCCAGCCAGACCGACGGCGGCCGGACCTTCACGGACCGGCCGCCGTCGGCGTCCGCCCGTGACGGGCGGACGCCGGGACTCCGGCGGGCGGGGCCGGTGCTCAGTCGCGCGCCTCCCGTCCTGAGAGGGAGGTACGCCGTTCGGAGGCCATCACCAGGTTGAACACCTGAGCGCGGAGGGCGCCGAACAGCGGGATCTGCTTGGTCTCGATCTGGTCCCGGGGGCGCGGCAACTCGACCGGGATGTCGGCGACGACGACGGAGGGCCCCTGGGACAGCACGACGACGCGGTCGGAGAGGTACACCGCCTCGTCGATGTCGTGGGTGACGAACAGTACGGTGGTCCCGGTCTCGGCCCAGATCCTCAGGACCAGGTCTTCCAGGCTGGCCCGGGTCTGCGCGTCCACGGAGGCGAACGGCTCGTCCATGATGAGCATCTCCGGGCGTACGGCCAGCCCGCGGGCGATCGCCACCCGCTGCTGCATGCCGCCGGAGAGCTGCCACGGGTGGAGTCCGGCGGCGTGCCCGAGCCCGACGGTCTCCAGCGCCTGCTCCACGCGGCTACGGATCTCCGGCCGGGGGATCTTCCTGTCCCTGAGCGGCAGCGCGACGTTCTTCTCGACGGTCAGCCACGGGAACAGGGAGCGGCTGTAGTCCTGGAAGACGACCGCGACGCCGTCCTGCGGGCCGGTCATCGGGCTGCCGCGGAAGGTGAGCGTTCCCCCGCTGAGCGGCAGCAGACCGGCGACGCACATCATCAGGGTGGTCTTGCCGCAGCCGGAGGGGCCGACCACGGAGACGAACTCTCCCGGGCGGACCGCGAAGTCGATGCCGCGGACGGCCAGGACGTCGCCCCGCCGCGAAGGATAGGACTTGGTGACCCCGCGGACGTCGAGGATCGGCGTCGCGGACCCGATCGTACCGCCGGGGTCCTTGGTCATCGAGACTTCCACGAGACGATGTCCCTTCTGTTCGAGCACGTGGCCGCCGTCACCGCCGGTCACCCGCGCCCGCCTTGGCGGCCCGGTGCCAGCGCAGGACCGATCTCTCCGCCAGCTCGAAGATCCCGTTGAGCAGGATGCCGAGCAGCGCGACGAGCAGGATCGCCGACCATAGTTCCGGGAAGCGGAACAACTTCTGCTGGTTGACGATGAAGAAACCGAGCCCGGCGGTGGCCGCGAAGAGCTCCGAGATCACCATCAGCACCAGCCCGATGCCGACGCTGATCCGCATCCCGGCGACGATCGACGGGCTCGCGCCGGGGAGCAGCACGCTGAGGAAGTGCCGCCGCGGGGAGAGCCGCAGGCTGCGGGCGGCCGTCGTCATCGTGGTGTCCAGGCCGCGGATCCCGTCATAGGTGTTGACCAGGATCGGCCACAGGCAGCCGAGTGCGATCAGGAAGATGTTCATCCCACTCGTGATACCGAAGATCACGATCGCGACGGGCAGCAGCATCGTGACGGGCACCGCCATGCCCAACCTGATCAGCGGGTTGAAGAACGCGCCCGCCTGTCGCCACACGCCCAGCACGATGCCGCCGCAGACGCCGATCACGGTCGCCATGCCGTACCCGGCACCGAGCCGGGCGAGGCTGGGCAGGACGTCGGCCCGGAACTGGTCGCTGAGGAACAGCGCGACCGGCCGATCCGACAGCCACGTGTCCGCGAAGGCGGTGACGATCGTGGAGAACGGCGGGATGAACAGCGATCCCGCCTGGCGGGCGAGCACCTCCCAGAGCACCAGCAGGGCGGCGAGCAGCCACAGCCGCTGTCCCGCCCACGCCAGGCCCCGCAGTACGCGGCCCGCGACCCCCGCCGCTGAGACGCCGGAGGGGGCGGTGGGCGGCGTGACGGCGCCCATGCCGTTCGCGGCGCTCACCGGTCCGCTCCCCGCTGGGCGTGGCCCCACGGCACGAGCAGCCGCTCGGCGAGGTTGACCCCGTAGTAGATCAGCATTCCGAGCACTCCGATGATCAGGATTCCGGCGTAGACGTAGTCGGGACGCTGGGCCTCCTGATAGGTCGTGATCACCGTTCCGACGCCGCTGGTGGCACCGAGCAACTCGGCCGAGAGCACGACGATGAGCGCGGTCGAGCAGGCCACCCGCAGACCGGTGGCGATGGCCGGGGCGGCCGAGGGCAGCACGATCCGGGAGAGCAGCTTTCCCCGACCCCATCCCATGGCACGGCCGGCGGTCAGCATCAGCGGCTCCGCGTCGCGCACGCCGTACATCGCGTTGAGCAGGATCGGCCAGAAGACGGCGTAGGCACTCAGTGACACCTTCATCTGCAGGCCGAGCCCGAACAGCAGGATCACGATCGGCAGGAAGGCCGACGAGGGGATCGATCTGGCCGCGTGCACCAGCGCCGACGCCGGGCGGTACAACGTGGCGAAGTAGCCGAGCACCAGGCCGAGCGGGACACCCACCGCCGAGGCGAGGAGCATGGACACCAGCCAGGCCAGCAGGGTCTGCAGCACCTGGCCGAGGAAGGACGCGTCGGCCAGCAACTCGGCCAGGCGCGCCATCGTGTCAGCGGGAGGGGGGACGGAGTCCGGGGAGATCACTCCCAGGCGCACCACCAGGTCCCAGCACACGAACATCGTGACGACGCCCGCGCCACCGAGGACCCAGGCGGGCAGCGGACCCCGTCCGCGCCCGCCGGTCCCGGCGGACTGTCCGGACGAGGTATCCGCGCCGGTCCCGGGCGTGTCCGGCGCCTGCGGGCGCGTTCGCTCGCCTGTCGCCACCGGTCTCGCCCCCTTCCCGCTCGTGTCGTCCACCGGTCCACCGCGCGTCCGCATCAGGACCGGGCGAAGTCGGGGACGAGGGGCTCGAGGTCCGGCTGCTTCGGGATGAGCTTGAGATCGACCAACTTCTTGGCCATGTCGTTCAGCGTCGCCATCTCGACGTCGGGCGCGAGCGCGTTCTGCGGCTGCTTCTCCAGCGTCTCCGCGGGGACCTTGTTGCAGTCCGACAGCAGCGTGAACGACTCCTTCGTGTTCGCCGGGTCGCCGAGCTGCGCCATCGTCTCCTTGATGGCCTCGTGGAACTTCTTGGCCGCGTCACTCTTGGCGACGAAGTCCTTCGAGGTCACGTATGTCGCGATGTAGAGGCGGCCCGCGGCGGCGAACGGGTCGGCGATGCTGTGCACCTCCGAGCCCCGGGCTCCGAGCAGCTGGTGCCCCATCTGCGCGGCGGCCACGTTGCCGTTGACGACCGCGGTCACCTGCTCGGCGTACGGCAGTGCGACGAAGGAGACCGAGGCCGGGTCCACACCGTTGGCGCTGAGCCAGCTCGACGTGGCGATCTGGTTGATGCCGTTGATCTCGTTGACCGCGATCTTCTTACCGGCGAGGTCGCCGGCCGTCTTGATCGGCGAGTCCTTGGCGACGAAGACGCCCTGGGCCGGTTCCGCGGGAGGCAGCGCGTTGACGTTCGCGCCGGACACCATCTGGATCGGGAACCCCGTGTTGTAGGCGTTGATCGCGGTGAAGCCGTTGACGTAACCGAAGTCGGCCGCGCCCGAGAGTACGGCGGCGATGGCGGAGGACCCGCCCGTGGACTTGACGAACTCGACTTCGAGTCCGTGCTTGGTGAACAGGCCCTTGGTGGTGGCCCAGGTGTTCCAGATCTCGCACCCGAAGGTGGTCACGGACACCTTGGTGGGACCGCCCCCTGAAGCGGTCCCACCTGAATCGTCGCCGCCGCATGCCGTGGAGAGAAGGACTGTGACCAGAGCCGTGAGGGCTCCCATGCGTCGTGTTCGCATGCAGACTCCTTGGTTCCCTTGCCGTGCCGCGCCCGTGTCGCCGGAGGGCTGAGCCGTTCCGGGATGGGGCGAGGCCGGCCAGGAAGGGGGGTTGAGGGGTACGCACGAACGTAGGAGGAACCTTCTGCCCATGTCAATATGCGAAACAATATCTCGTATTACGTCACGGAAGAGGCGCGCGTCCAGCGGAGGGCGAGGCGGGGGAGCGGCATGCCTTCCTTGGCCGAGGCGCTGATCCGACGATCGGACGGCAGTCGGACGGGCGGCATGGAACCCCCGGCGCTCATCGGCGGGTCGGGATCGTCGGTCGGTTCCGCCGGTTCACGCGCCATCGCACACGATCGATCCCCGCACTGCGGCCGGTGCCGGGGAGGTGATCCGCCGGAGGCGAAAACGTGAATGGATCAGGTAACGGCGATTTCCCGTCGAGGCGCAGTTTCGCGCGGTTCCCGACGGCTATGCCGGCGTTGATCGCATTGATCGTTTAGAGACGGCCATCCGCACCCTTGCCCCTCGAAATGGAGAACCAGGATGGGCCAGACCTTCCACCGCCGGTATCCGTTCCGGCCGGGATATGGGCGGCGACGGTCAACGGCGCGACCACGCGCGGCCCTCGATCGCGTGGCCAACTGGTTGAAATGACGCTCGGTCGCATCTGTCGGCCATCCCGCCACTGATCACCGGTGCGCATTCCCCTAGGAATCCTGTGAAGCGTTGTCGTCGGCGCGATCGGAGCGGTCGGCCTCTCCGGAGACTTCGTCGGTGTCGCCGATTTGAGCAACACGCGGAAGCGCTGGACGATCGGTGTCGCGATGATGATCCTCTTCGCGCTCGTGCAGGTCCCCGGCCTCCTTACGAGCCGCGCTACCCGAGCGGCACGGCGACGACTCGAAGAGATCCACGAGCGTCTGGAAGACCTTGAACGGGAACGGCGAACCGCTGTCGACGCCCTTGAGCGGACCCGCGTAGAACACGAAGAGGAAATGGCCGATCTCGCCGACCTGCGGGTGGAACTCGACAATATCCGTGCGGCGGTGAGTGAACGCGAGAAGGTCGCCGCCGACCTGGACAGGGTGTCGCGGGAACTCCAGATCCGTAACCATCGGACGGAGTCGCTCCGATCGCGGGTGGCGGAAGTGGAGGAAGTCGCCGACAGGCAAACCCGTGAAGAGGAACATCTGTCAGAGGCGTTGAGGCGCGTGGCCGCCTCTCACAATGGCCATTCATCTGAAACAGTCACGGGTGTGATCGGTTTCACTTTCATGATCTTGGAGCGGTCGAGGACAGGCGTGGCTCCATAGGAAATCCGCATCTGAATCGATTGGGATCGCCGGCGCTTTACCGGAACGAGTCTTTGTGGCGACCACGGGCTCTGTCGAGCCTCACGTGTGGGGCCGGGACGTTCGGTGCAGGCGTACTCCGTCGAGGGTCAGGTCGAGCAGTTGGTCGGCCTGGGTTGGGCCGTCGGGTTCGTCCTCGGTGGCCAGGGCGATGGCGCTGACGAGTTTGAGTAGTTGGCCGATGGCGGCCTCGGGGCGTACGGCATCCGCTTGGCGGGCGCGCGCAAGGAGTTCGTCGCCGGCGCTGACGATCATTGTGTGGCAGGTGTTTCCCAAGATCGGGCTGCCGTGGCGGGCCCCGCGCATCAGTGAGGCCCCGAGGCCGCGGTTGGCTACAGCGTGTGCGCCGACGGCGCGAAGCCAGGTGACGAGCGCGGTTCCCGGGTCGGGATCGGAGAGCAGGTCGTGTGCCTTGGCGCAGAGGGCCTCTACTCGGCTCTTGAAAACGGCTTCGAGGAGGTCCTGCCGGGTGGGGAAGTGTCGGTGGAGGGTGGCCGAGCCGACCCCGGCGTGCCGGGCGATCTCCTCCAGGGATGCCTCGGCGCCGTGTTCCGCGATGACGGTCTCGGCGGCGGCCACGACGCGGTCGTAGTTGCGGCGCGCGTCGGCACGCATCGGCCGCCGAGTCGGGGCGGTTGCGTCCTTGGGCACGGGATCTCCTGACGGCTTGCTAACTGGGGCGGTCCTCCATATCGTATCGAGAGATAACCGGAGGGCCACCCCAGTTACGGGGATGCGGCCTTCGTCGGCATGGACGAGGTCGAGGAGAGACATGGAATCGACAGCAAGGACCGTCGTCGTTGTGGGGGCGACCGGTCTGCAGGGTCGGGTGGTGACACGGCACCTGCTGAGCAGCGGTTGGCAGGTGCGCGCGCTCACGCGTGATCCGGACGGGGCGTCGGCCAGGGCGCTGGCGAGCATCGGCGCGCACATCGTGCGGGCGCGGATGGAGGACGTAGCTTCCTTGATCTCCGCGGCGCGAGGCACCTACGGCATGTTCAGCGTCCAGCCCACCGTCGGCTCTCCCGGCACCGCGCCGGGCTTCAGCGCCGACGACGAGGTCCGCTGGGGGATCAACGTCGCCGAGGCGGCATACGCCGTCGGCGCCGAGCATTTCGTCTACACCTCGGTCGCCGGCGCGGACCGTCACGGTAGTGAAACGCTGCCGCTGAACCTGATCAGCAAGTGGCGGATCGAGCAGCACATCGCCGGGCTCGGCTTACCCGCGACGATCCTGCGGCCGGTCTCCTTCATGGAGAACTTCACGAGCGGATACGCCCTGCAAGACGGAGCGTTGACCACCGCCCTCGCGCCCGAGATCCCTCAGCAGATCATGGCCGTGGACGATGTCGGCTTCGTCACCGCGCTGGCTTTCTCCCGGCCCGAGGAGTGGATCGGCCGCTCGGTCGCGCTGGCGGCGGACGAGCTCACGCCGGTCGAGATCGCCGCGGCCATGGAGCGCGCGCTCGGACATCCGCTGCCGTATGCCCAGATCCCGATCGATGCGATCCGGGCCCTCAGCGAGGACTTCGCGTTCTCTTACGAGTGGCTCAACAAACTCGGCTACCGCGCGGACATCCCCGCCACCCGCCGGATCCACCCCGGGGCGATGGATTTGCGCACCTGGCTGGAACGCACTGGCGCTGCCCAGATCGCCGCCTTCCTGGCCACCCAGCGCACCGCGGAGCAGCAGGCGTGAGCGCCCGCGAGCGCGCCCTCGGGCGCGTTGGAATCTGGGCGGGAGACCTCGACACCTATCCCGCGGCAGGAGTCCGCGAGGCAGCGGCCGCCCACGACCACGGGTTTCCCGCCCCCACCAGATCCCCAGCGCCACAGCGGCGGCCCACACGGCCGGGACCGGCATGCTGACGACCGCCACTACGCACGCCCGCACGAATCCCACGCCGGCGCGCGCCACCCACCGACCCAGCTGTCGCATGATTCTTCCTTCGCCTTCCGTTGGTGCTCCAACTGTGCACCGCGCGGAAGCCGCTGCCGGGTGGTCTACTTGATCGTATGGGGCTGAAAGAGTTCTATCCGCCGATTGAGCCATATGAGTCCGGTCTGCTCGACGCCGGCGACGGCAACGAGATCTACTGGGAGGTCTGCGGGAATCCCGCCGGAAAACCCGCGGTCTTCCTACACGGCGGCCCCGGTGGGGGCCTCCTGCCCGGCTTCCGCCGGTTCTTCGATCCGGAGGCGTACCGGATCGTGCTTTTCGACCAGCGGAACTGCGGCGCCAGCAGGCCGAGCGCCGGAGACCCGCGGGTCTCGCTGGAGCGCAACACCACCCCGCACCTGGTCGCCGACATCGAACGGCTCCGCGAGCACCTCTCCATCGATCGCTGGCTGGTCTTCGGCGGAAGCTGGGGCAGCACCCTCGCCCTCTCGTATGCCCAGGCCCACCCCGGCCGCGTCACCGAACTGGTGTTGCGCGGCATCTACCTCGTCCGCCCGTCCGATGAGAGCTGGAGCTTCACCCCCACGGGCGCCGCCCGCCTCTTCCCGGCCGACTGGGCCGCGTTCCGCGACGCGATCCCCGCCGCCGAGAGGCACGACCTGA
This sequence comes from Microtetraspora sp. AC03309, assembly GCF_020826795.1. Lineage (NCBI taxonomy): Bacteria > Bacillati > Actinomycetota > Actinomycetes > Streptosporangiales > Streptosporangiaceae > Microtetraspora > Microtetraspora sp. AC03309. The sequence continues at coordinate 33,323 of NZ_JADDIL010000044.1, forward strand.
TCACCGCCTACGGCCGCCGCATCGGTGATCCGGACCCCGCGGTCCACATCCCCGCGGCCCGTGCCTGGATGGGCTGGGAGTTCTCGGCCAACACCCTGCTCCCCGTCGATCCGCCGGAGCTCGGCGATGCCGACATCCTCACCTTCGCCCGCATCACCCACCACTACATCAGCAACGGTGGTTTCCTCCCGGAGGAGGGCCTTCTGGCGGGCATCGACCGCATCCGGCGCATACCCGCCGTGATCGTCAGCGGCCGCTACGACATGAAGACCCCGCCCGACCAAGCGTGGGACCTGCACCAGGCCTGGCCTGAGGCCGAGTTCCATATCGTCGAGGACGCGGGACACGGCGGCTCGGAACCGGGGATCCGCCACCGCCTGATCGACGCCACCGACCGGTTACGGCCCTGACCGCCCGTGGGACGCCCGGAGCACGGTAGGGGTCTGAGGACTCCGCCCCGAGCGACCTGAAACCCCGGCGCGGGGAGGGGTCGAAGGTCGAAGGCGAGCGGGAGCGGCGGCTTCGTGAGGAGGGCCGCTCAGCCCGCGTCGACGGCCAGGACGCGATCCGCTCGGGCGGCCCACCGGCCGCCGCTCCGTGTGATTCGGACAGGGTGATCGAAGCACATGCTGACCTGGGCGGTGGTCAGGACGTCGTCGACGCGTCCCGAGGCGAGGCACCGCCCCTCGCGCAGCAGCATCGCGTGCGTGGTGCTGGCCGGGAGTTCCTCGAGGTGGTGGGTGACCAGGACCGTCGCGAGCGACGGGTGACGGCTCCGAAGCGCGTCGATGCTGCTGAGAAGCTGCTCGCGGGCGGCCAGGTCCAGCCCCGTGGCCGGTTCGTCGAGCAGGAGCAGCCGGGGCTGCGGCATGAGCGCCCGCGCGATCAGGGTCCGGCCGCGTTCGCCTTGGGACAGGGTCGGCCAGTGGGCGTCGCTCCTGGCGCTCATTCCCAGCATGCCGATCAACCGGCCGGCCCGCTCGACCTCTTCCGGGGTGGGTGCCCAGCGGGGTACGAGCGCGGTCGTGTTGGTCAGGCCGGTCAGGACGACGTCCCTGACTCGCAACGGCACGTCGGGCGCGTGACGCGGGTTGACGTGGCCCAGGTAGGACCGCAGTTCCCGCATGTCGACCCGCCCCAGCCTGCGTCCGAGAACCTCGACGATGCCGCGCGTGGGGTGGGTGACCGCGCCGAGCAGGTTGAGCAGGGTGCTCTTGCCCGCGCCGTTGGCGCCGAGCAGAGCCCAGTGTTCCCCCCTGTGCACCGTCAGCGAGATCGACCGCAGCAGGTGGCCGCCGTCACGGACGACGTCGACGCCGTCCGCCCGCAGCACGGGGCCGGTGTCCGAAGGACGAGAAACGATCACCGGTCTGCCGTCTCCGTCCTGATGAGGGTGAGGACCGTCTCGAGGTTCTCCACCGTGGCGGCGATCGCGCCCTCGACGTCACCGTTCTCCAGCGCCGCCAGCAGGTCCGCGTGCGAGCACGATACGTCCGGCAAATCGGTCTCCTGTTCGACCATCTCGACCAGCGCTTCGCGCAACACCGGTTCCACCGTCGTGAACAGCCCGAGCAGAACGGCGTTGCCGGACAGCTCCACGACCGCACGATGGAAGTCGAGATCGGCGTCGACGAACGCGGACGCTTCGTCGCCGATCCGCTCCTGACGGTTTCGCAACCGCAGCCTCAACCGTTCGACATCCTCCGGGCGGGCCCGTCGCGCGGCCAGCCGGGCGGCCTCCACCTCAAGCGCCCTGCGCACCTCGTAGGCCTCAAGCAACCGGGCACGGCGCAGGAGCTCGTTCACGTCGGGTGTCTCCGCGATGGCGGGAAGGACGTCGGCGACGAAGGTGCCCGAGCCGTGCCGCACGTCCACCAGGCCGTCACGGGCCAGCAAGCGCAGGGCCTCCCGTACCGATGAGCGCCCGACCCCGAGCTCGGCCGCGAGTCCCACCTCGCTCGGCAGCCTCTCACCGGCCTTCCAGCGGCCGTTCCGAATCAGCTCGCGCAGCAGGTTTTCGAGCTGCGGCACGACAGGCCCATGCCGCAGCCGGGATGACTCCGCCACTTCCCACCTCGTCATCGTTTCCGGGGAGCACGACCCTAGCATGTCCTCAGACGTCTGAGGACTTGTCTTCGGGGTGCCGGTGGCGCGGCCATGCTCCTGGGGAAAGGCGGTGACCCTCGTCCCGGGAGCCCTTCTCGCCCCTTCGCCATGACATGGGCATTCCATGCGCTCCCGCTGACGTTTGCCCACCTTTGGTGGTGAGTCTCCGCCTGACCGGTAAGGAGTCTCCTCAGGTGCGGTGCATCCGGTCCCGAGGGGGTGAGCAGGGTGAACGCGTGGCACAACTGCTCGATCAGGACCCGCCTGACCGTGGTGGCCGGCGCCGTCATGGCGCTGATCTGCACCGCCGTCGCGGTGTTCGTCCTGGTAGCGGCGCGGGAGGCCGCCATCGAGTACCGGACGAAGCAGCTCGTCGCCCACGCGGTGAACGTGGCCAAGCAGATACGCCACAGCGGATCCCCCAACCTGGCGGCGGGCCGGCCAGATACGGCGGTTCAGCTGTTCAACCCGGTCGGCACCATGGTCGCCGCCACCCCGGACATGGCGGGCAAGCCGCCGATGACGAACCTGCAGCCCGACGTCGACTCGTTCGCGACCGAGAGGCGGTGCGACGGGCCGGGGTTTCCCGGCGCGTGCAAGATCGTGATCGAGTATCCCTTCCACCGGGGCAACGGCGTCTGGCGGCTCGACATGGCCGTCCCCGATGTCCCCTGGTATGTGGGCCCTCGGCTGCTGATCCCGCTCGCCCTCGGCTGGCTCCTGCTCGTCGGGGTCGTCGCGGTGGGCACCTACCGGACCGTCGGCAAGACCCTGGAGCCGGTGAGCGCGATCAGCGGCAAGCTCGCCCAGATCACCGCGAGCGACCTCGGCCACCGCGTGCCGGTACCGAAGTACCGGGACGAGCTCCGAGACCTCGCCGAGATCGCGAACCGGACTCTGGACCGGGCCCAGTCGGCGGTCGAACAGCAACTCCGCTTCGCCTCCGACGCCTCCCACGACCTGCGCAGCCCGCTGACCGCCATACGTGCGCAGATCGAGGAAGCGCTCATGTACCCGGATGAGACCGACTGGCCGCGAATGGCGAACACGCTGCTGGACAGCGTGGAGCGCCTGCAGGACCTGATCACCGACCTGCTGCAGATCGCCCGGCTGGACGCGGGCGTCAGCGGCCGGCACGAAGTGATCAGCCTGACCGACCTGGTGGCGTGCGAGTTGGACCGGCGGCCGCGCAGGGTCGCGGTGCTCCGCCACCTCACCCCCGGCGTGATGGTCGACGGGGAGCGGATCGGATTGGCCCGGCTGCTGAACAACCTGATCGACAACGCCGAACGGCACGCCGACTCCGCCATCACCGTCACGCTCACCCTGGAGGCGGGCGTGGCGGTGCTGGAGGTCAGTGACGACGGCGAGGGCGTCGCCCCCGACCAGCGCGAGGTCGTCTTCCAGCGGTTCGCCCGCCTGGAGGCGTCCCGCCGGCGAGACGCGGGCGGCACCGGGCTCGGCCTGCCGATAGCCCGGCAGATCGCCGAAACCCACGGCGGCACCCTCACCATCGAAGACAGCCCCCGCGGCGCACGGTTCGTGCTGCGCGTACCCGGCCGGGCCGGGCCTCCCGCGGACGACGCGCCCGCCGCGTCATCTCCTTCGGGATCGTAAGACGGCGATCACAAGGAGGATGACGACGCCGGAGGTGTACTGGACCCGCAGCGCGCGGACCACATAGGAGGCGACCCGGGTGGGGCCGGCCAAGTCGCCACCGCGGTGGAGTAGAGGACGAACAGGGTCGCGCCGGTGGAGACCTGTCTCGCGGCGGCGCGGAGCCGCCGGCGGTCCGGCCCGCGTACGCCTCAAGGCCGTGGGCGATGCCGGCGGAGTCGGTGAAGGTCCCGGCGGCGCCCGTACCGGCGAAAGCGGCGGCCATGCAGGAGGTCTCCGCGATCAGCCGACCGCCCGCTGGAGCTGATGCGGCATCTCCCAGCCCTCGGCGAGCCTCGACGGGTGCACGTTCTGCCCGCCTCCGAAGAACTCGCAGAACTTCATGATGAGCGGATCCCACTTCAGCGGGTCCACGTAGTGCGTCCCAGGGATGATCAACTCCTCGTCGACATGGGCGCGGACCACTCTGACGTGGAAGGCGGTCGCGTTCGTCTCCGGACCGCCGAACGGATGGGTTGTGTCCACCATGCACTCCAGCTGGATGGGGCACTCCTTGACGCGCGGCGCCCGTACCAGGTCCGCCGCCTGCTCGGTCAGCCTCGCCGCCCCGAACTTGTCGCGCTCGTGCCGGTACCCCTGCCGGAGTCTGCGGTCCGTGATCACCGTTTTCCCGGTCAGTAGCGCGAGCCGGTCGACGGCGTCGACCATCGACGAGGGGGCGAGGTTCAGTACGCACTCGCGTTCACGGAGCATGTTGGCCGCCGTCTGAGCGCTGTTGCCGAGACCCAGCATGCAGGAGCGGCCCAGCCACCACGCGGAGGACATCGGCGCGAGGTTCGCGGAGCCGTCCTCGTTCCGAGAACCGATCAAGACGACCGGGGTCCCGAAATACAGCACCTTCAGCTCGGAGATCTTGTGCATGCGCCCTTACCTTCGCTTCCGTGGTGGCGTCGAAACACGACGACTCTCACAGCTTCGCGACGGGAAATACTGGCGGAAATCGGACGGCGTTTCGCGGAGACAAAGGGGCTCACTCCCGCGGCACGAGATCGAAGCCGTGAATCGCCGCGAATCTCGGCCGCCCGGAGCGGACATCGTCCATGCCGGGCGGGGAGACGCCGACGCGCGGTAAATCGCCAACGCCCCGAGGGGAAAGCGGAAGCGTCGAGACGGGAATTCTTACGGGCCGTATTCCGATGAGGAAGTCGGTGTGCGGGCATTCACCCCTGCGAGGTGGAGGCCCGCTGCCGGGGCCTCCACCTGCTTCTCCGGGTTGATCACTCGAGGGCGTCGGGACCGCTGTCTTCACCATGGCCGTCGGCCGGTCGGCCGCCCCGGATGGACGGCGCGCGCCACATCGGATACATGACCGGACCGCCGGGCAGCCGGAGCAGCTCCGGCATGTCCACGTAGCCGTGCCGGAGATAGAGCCGGCGGCTCGCCTCGCTGCTGGCCTCCAGGTAGGCCGGCATCCCTTGGGCGTCGAGCCGCCGGTGGTGCTCCTCCAGGAGCAGGCTGCCGAGGCCACGGCCGGTTCGCCCTCGTACCAGGGCGATGAACGCCAGGTAGTGGTGCGGTTCGTGCGGGTGGAGCTTGTCCATCAGCTGGCCGAGGATGCCGTAGCGTTCGGCGTGTTCCCCGGCGAACGCGGCGATCGCCTCCTCCTGGCCGGGGATCTCGGGGAACGGCGCGGTGAACCAGACCGCGACCCCGGCGAGCTCGCCCGACTCGTGGACCCCGTAGATCTGGCCGTGGTCGAGCGCGTGCGCCGTCTGCATGGTGAAGAACCGCCGCTGGATCGGCAGCCGGTCCCGCACCGGCGGGATGAGCCAGCTGGTGATCTCGTCGCGGCTGAAGATGTCGGCGATGATCTCGCCGGCCACGGTCGCGTCGGTCATCCGGGTGATCTCGGCCGTCACTTGGAGCCTCCGCTGACGGCCTGTGCGCCCAGGCCGATGTTGGCGTACACCTCCGGCCTGGTCGCCTTCAGCACGCGCGCCCACACGACGCCGAGGATGATCGCGACGATGAAGATGCCGGGCAGGATCCAGCGGATGAGCGAGTCGGGCGCGACTCCGAGGACCGTGTCGAAGTTGATCAGCGTCATCCCGATGATCACGCAGAGCGCCAGGGCGGCCAGGGCCGGCGCGACGCGCGTCCGCCACGCCGTCTCCCCCGAGGGGTTCCGGGCGAAGAACACGATCACCGAGATCGAGGTGACGGTGAGCAGGGTCAGGAGCCCGAGGCCACCGAAGGCGCCGAACGTGAAGAACAGCTTCGTCACCGGATCGAGGCCGAAGACCGCGTAGACGGTGATCACGATCAGGCCGAGCGCCGTCTGCAGCACCGATCCGGCCATCGGAGCGGCGGTGCGGGCCGAGGTGCGCCCGAACACCGAGGGAAGCACGTTCTCGCGGCCCAGGGCGAAGATGTAGCGGGCCGTGGTGTTGTGGAAGGCGATCATGCACGCCATGCTGCTGGTCACGAACAGCACGGAGCCGATCGTCGATACGGCCGAGCCCAGGTGGGCGGCCGCCTGGTTGAAGATCAGCTCGGTCCCCTGCTCGGACGCCGCCTTGACGATCCCGTCCGGCCCGGTCGGCACCGTCTGCGCCCAGGCCGAGATCGCGTACAGAACCGCGATGATCGCGATGCCCAGATAGGTCGCGACGGGCACGGTCCTGTTGCGGTCCTTGGACTCTTCGGCGAAGACGACCGACGACTCGATGCCGGCGAACCCCGCGACGACGGTGGCGAGTGCGGCACCCACGCCGGGCACGAACAGCGAACCGGGGGTGAAGCCCTCGAAGCTGATGCCGCTCGGGGCGGCGTGAAGCAGGTCACCGATGTCGAACACCAGGACGACGGCGATCTCGCTGACCAGCAGGACGGAGAGGATCTTGCCGTTGACGTCCACGCGCAGCAGGCCGAGCAGGCCGGTCAGCGCCCACGCCACCAGCGCGATCACCCACCACGCGGGCGAGCCGCCGAACCAGTCGAGCAGCAGCGGCTCGGCCGCCGACCCGATGATGCCGTAGAGGCCCAGTTGCAGCGCGTTGTAGGCCAGCAGGGCCACCCACGCGGTCGCCACCCCCTGCGTCCGGCCGAGCCCTTGGGCGGCATAGGCGTAGAACGCGCCCGCGTTCACGACGTGCCTGGCCATCGTCACGTACCCGACGGCGAAAAGCGTGAAGATCGCGCCCAGCATCAGGAACGCGAACGGCACGCCGATGACGCCCGTCACCGTGTACGCCGTCGGGACCGAACCCGCGACGACCATCAGCGGCGCCGCCGCGGAGATGACGAAGAACACGACCGATGGGACACCGAGCCGGTCCTTGGCCAGTGCGGCGGAGACGGCGCTGGGCCGCTGCTCTGTGAGGGACATCCAGAACTCCGTGAGATAGGGGGTGGGGAAGAGGGGTCACCGACGGCTGATGACGGCTTCGCCGACGGCGACCTGGGTCTGAACGATGAGTCTCTGCAGCGGCGCGGAAAGCACGGCGATCGCGGCGGTCGCGAACGCGGGATCGTGCTCCCGGATGGCCCGCTGGGCGCCGCCGGTGGCGACGAAGAGCCCGAAGAGGACGCAGTCCCTGATCACGGGCGGCTTGCGCCGCTCGACGGCGAGGTTGAGGCGGGCGAGCGGCCACGCGGCCGTGTTCGTGTTCACAGGGGCCGCGGGCTGCTGTTTCAACAGGTGCCTTGCCGGTGGTTTGAGCAGCTTCGCGGCGATCATCCTGCCCGTGACGTCGGCGTAGATCGTGCGGGCGAAGAAGTGGAGCCAGGTGGCCACCGAATGTTGCGGCTCGGCGATGAGGTGGTCGAGCACGCTCTGCGTGAGCGGATCGCCGGTGGCGTCTCGGGCGGTCGCGTAGAGGCGGTCCTGGCCCGACGCGAGGTCGAGAGTGGCACGCTCGGCGAGCATCAGTTCACTGATGACCGCGCCTGCCAGCCCGAGGCTCGCGAGGCGCGGATGGAGTCGCGTACGACCCGTCACGTTGTCGTGCATGACAAAGAACAGATCGTCGGTCAGTGACGGGCTCGAATGATCACCTTCAGTCACGAACGGCGATAATATAGGCGATTTGTCAAAACTGTCATCGATGATTGTTGGCCGGATCCGGCCAATAGGGGAACGGCCGCGCCCAGCACTCCCTTGAGGGGATATGTGCCGGAACATTCGCTTCGGTTTACTGCATTACATAACGTTTTGAGCAAAATGAGGGTGGCCGAGGTAGCCGAACTCGTGTACGGAATTGTGTGCTGTGTGCGTTTTCGCGCGGCGAACGCTCAACTACGGCGTGCCGCGTAGGGCGGGAACGTCGTCTGGTCGGTGAGGTTCAGGTCGGTGTCGGGCCAGCGCCGGCGGAGCAGGTCGGCCATCCGCCGTGCCCAGCCGGCGAGGTGGGGCAGGGGGCGGTGGGCCTCGGCGGTGCGGGCGGCGGCGAGCCCGCCGGTGATGGCGTCGCCGACCGACAGCCACGCGGGACCGGGGACGTGGAGGCAGACGGCGTCGTTGAGGGCGTGGGTGTAGCCCGCGAACTCGAAGTCGATCAGACGCGGGTCCGGGGCACCTGAGGCGTGCACGAGAACGTTGTTGGCTTCCGGGTCGCCATTGCTGAGCGTCAGGAACGGTCCTGGCTCGGCCAGTTCCTCCAGCGCGGCGGCCAGTTCGCGCTCGGCCCGGCCGGTGATCGGCGCACCGACGCCGGCGGCCTGCCTACGGCCCTCCTCGCGGTGCCCGGCCCATCGCCCTACGCGATCCGCGGCCGGGTCGACCGGCCCGAGGGCGGTCCTGCGGGCGTAGTAGGTCTCCGCCATGCCCGCGGTGGCGGCGTTGAGCTCGCCACGTGCGCGGGCGAAGGCGACCAGCCGATCCGCATGGGCCGCGGCACCGTCCGCGCGCAACAGCTGATCCAACGCCGTACGCGGAGCGAGGTCCTCGAGCACGACGAGTCCGCTCGCGACATCGGCGGCGATGGCACGCGGAGCCAGGTTCAGGGACAGATCCTCGGAGAGGAACCGCAGAGCGGCCAACTCGGTGCGGAACCGCCACGACTCGGGACGAGTCTGGTCCGGGTGCGGCCGCACCCATTTGACGATCACGCGCTCGGGTCGGCGGAGGCCGCTCAGCCGTGCTCGCGCGACAGCCCAAGGCTCCAGGCGCTGCCAGTCGACAACGGTGACGGGTGAGAAGCGGTGGCGTGAGAGGAGGGACTCCACTTCGGCGAGCGGGTCGATCACTTCTTCGGCCGTCCGGGCAGCTTACGGCGATCACGGTTCCGCGGCGTGTTGCCCCGATGCCCGCCCTCCGGACGGTGTGCCACGCCGTGACGGGGGGACCATCACTTGAGGCGATCCAAAACTCGGAACATTCATTGTCTTGAATTCTTCGTGTTTATAGCGGTAGGTTGGGTGCCATGACCGCATCCCAGACCACCGCCGAAGAGCTGCGCAGTGTCGGCCTGCGGGTGACGGCAGCCCGCGTCGCGATGCTCGAGACGGTCCGGGACGGTGACCACCTCGACGTCGAGGCGATCGCCTCCGGGGTGCGTGACCGCGTCGGCCATGTCTCCCTTCAAGCCGTGTACGAGGCCCTCCACGCGCTCACCGCGGCGGGACTCGTGCGGCGGATCGAACCGGCCGGCAGCCCGGCCCGGTTCGAGGGACGCGTCGGCGACAACCACCACCACGTCGTGTGCCGGTCGTGCGGTGTCGTCGCTGACGTCGACTGCGCGGTCGGTGAGGCGCCCTGCCTGACCGCATCCGACAACCACGGCTTCTCGATCGACGAGGCCGACGTCATCTACTGGGGCCTGTGCCCCGGCTGTTCCACCACTCGCAGTTCCTGAGCACCGTGATCCGCCTAGTCCGGAAGGATTCACATGACTGAGAACCATGATGCAATCGTCGTAGACGCGAAGACGGAGGACGGAGGTGGCTGCCCGGTCGCGCACGGGCGCGCCGCGCACCCGACTCAGGGCGGCGGCAACCACCGGTGGTGGCCGGAGCGCCTGAACCTGAAGATCCTCGCCAAGAACCCCGCCGTGGCCAACCCTCTCGGTGCGGATTTCGACTACGCCGAGGCGTTCACGTCCCTTGACCTCGCGGCCGTGAAGCGGGACATCGCGGAGGTGCTGACCACCTCGCAGGACTGGTGGCCGGCCGACTTCGGCCACTACGGCCCGCTCATCATCCGGATGGCGTGGCACAGCGCTGGCACCTACCGGATCAGCGACGGCCGCGGCGGCGCCGGAGCCGGCCAGCAGCGCTTCGCGCCCCTCAACAGCTGGCCGGACAACGCGAACCTCGACAAGGCCCGCCGCCTGCTGTGGCCGGTCAAGAAGAAGTACGGCAAGAAGCTCTCGTGGGGCGACCTCATGATCCTCTCCGGCAACGTCGCCCTGGAGTCGATGGGCTTCACGCCCTTCGGCTTCGCCGGCGGTCGTGCGGACGTCTGGGAGCCCGACGAGGACGTCTACTGGGGCCCCGAGTCCACCTGGCTCGGCGACGAGCGCTACACCGGCGACCGCGACCTCGAGAACCCCCTCGCCGCGGTCCAGATGGGCCTCATCTACGTCAACCCGGAGGGCCCGAACGGCAACCCGGACCCGATCGCCGCTGCCCGCGACATCCGTGAGACGTTCCGCCGGATGGCGATGAACGACGAGGAGACCGTCGCCCTGATCGCGGGCGGCCACACCTTCGGCAAGACCCACGGCGCGGGCCCGGCGGACAACGTCGGCCCCGACCCCGAGGCCGCCTCGATCGAGGAGCAGGGCCTGGGCTGGAGGAACGCGTACGGCACCGGCAAGGGCGGCGACACGATCACCAGCGGTCTCGAGGTCACCTGGACCTCGACGCCGACGAGGTGGTCCAGCAACTTCTTCTGGAACCTGTTCGGCTACGAGTGGGAGTTGACCAAGAGCCCGGCCGGTGCGCACCAGTGGAAGCCGAAGCACGGCGCCGGTGAGGGCACGGTGCCCGACGCCCACGACCCGTCGAAGCGCCATGCGCCCTCGATGTTGACCACCGACCTCGCACTCCGGTTCGACCCGGTCTACGAGCAGATCTCGCGGCGCTTCTACGAGCACCCCGACGAGTTCGCGGACGCCTTCGCTCGCGCGTGGTTCAAGCTGACCCACCGCGACATGGGCCCGGTCGCGCGCTACCTCGGCCCGGAGGTCCCGACCGAGGTGCTGCTGTGGCAGGACCCGCTCCCGGAGCGGACGTACGAGCTCGTCGACGCCGAGGACATCGCCGCCCTCAAGGGCCAGGTCCTCGCCTCGGGCCTGTCGGTGTCCCAGCTCGTGTCCACCGCGTGGGCGTCGGCCGCGTCCTTCCGCGGCAGTGACAAGCGCGGCGGCGCCAACGGCGCGCGCGTCCGCCTCGAGCCGCAGAGCGGGTGGGAGGTCAACGACCCCGACGAGCTGGCGACGGTGCTGCGCACCCTGGAGGGGATCCAGGAGGCATTCAACGCCACCCGGACCGACGGCAAGCAGGTCTCGCTCGCCGACCTGATCGTGCTCGCGGGTGGCGCGGGCGTCGAGCAGGCCGCCAAGGACGCCGGCTTCGACGTCGAGGTCCCCTTCACGCCGGGTCGCGTGGACGCGTCGCTCGAGCAGACCGACGTGGAGTCGTTCGCCGCGCTGGAGCCGATCGCCGACGGGTTCCGCAACTACGTCGGGAAGGGCAGCCGGCTGCCGGCTGAGTACCTGCTGATCGACCGGGCGAACCTGCTGACCCTGAGCGCCCCCGAGATGACGGTCCTCGTCGGTGGCCTCCGCGTCCTCGGCGCGAACTCCCAGCAGTCGCCGCTCGGCGTCTTCACCACGACCCCCGGGTCCCTGACCAACGACTTCTTCGTCAACCTGCTCGACCTGGGCACGACGTGGAAGGCGACGTCGGAGGACGCGAACACGTTCGAGGGTCGCGACGCCGCCACGGGCGAGGTCAGGTGGACCGGCAGCCGTGCCGACCTCGTCTTCGGGTCGAACTCCGAGCTGCGCGCGCTCGCGGAGGTCTACGCGAGCGACGACGCGAAGGAGAAGTTCGTGCGCGACTTCGTCGCGGCGTGGGACAAGGTGATGAACCTCGACCGGTTCGACCTCGTCTGATCATGACGTCCAGGCCGGTCCGCGCCGGCCGGCCTGGACGTCCCGGCATCACTGACGCGGGCACCCGGCTCGCGGACTGACGGAGACCGGTCAGCCGATCCCGGCGGCGAAGCGCCGCTTCATCGCGGCGACCACCTCGTCGGGGTCGGCGGCCCAGATGTCGGCGTTGAAGATCTCCACCTCGATGTCGCCGCGGTAGCGGTACGTCGGCGCCTCGAAGACCTTCCGGGCGAGTGGCACGGTCGGGGCGAGGATCGCCGCGAAGCGGGCCGGGTCCCCGGCGTCGAGCGCCTGGAGGGCGGCCGCCGCGGCAGGGGCGATCGGATCGAAGATCCCGAGCAGCGCGTGGCTGCCGCCCGCGATCAGGGCCGGGTAGTCGACGTCGTCGCCGGTGTAAAGCCGTACGCCGTCCGGCAGGCGCTCGCGCAGCCGTACCTCGCGGGCGGCGTCGAGCAGGGACACCTTGACCCCGTCCACCCGGCGCGCGTGGTCGTGGACGAGCGCGAGGAACGCGTCGGTGGCGGCGTCCAGGTCGCGCGACCCCCAGTATCCGGCGAGGGCGGGGTCGAACATCTCGCCCAGCCAGTGCAGGATCACCGGCCGGTCCGCCCGGGCGAGCAGCATGCCGTAGACCTTGTGGTAGTCCTCGGGGCCCGCCGGCGAGGCGGGCGAGTTGCCTGCTGGCCATGACGATGACCCGGGCGCCCTCTTCCTGGACGGTCTCGATCTGCTCCAGGTAGCCGGCCGTCACCTCCTCCAGCGTGGCCGCCTCCGGCAGGTGGTCGGTGCCGGCGCCGCAGGCGAGCAGGGTCGGCGGGGTCGCCGTACTGCCGGGCCTCGGCGGCGCTGCGCCGAATCAGCTCCCGCGTGGCCGCCCAGTCCAGGCCCATGTTGCGCTGGGCCGTGTCCATCGCGTCCGCCACCCGCAGGCCGTACGACCAGAGGTGGCGGCGGAAGCGCGCCCGCTCGGGCACGTGGGTCACCGCCCGCGCGGTCACCGCCTCGATCCTGCCGACGAGGTTCTCCAGCACGTACGCCCAGTACGGGAACATGTCGAGGACGATGCCGCCGCCGTCCTCGGCCCGGTAGTTCCACGACGGCCGCCGGGCCGGCTGCCGGTCGCCCTCGAACACCCAGTAGCCGAACTCGCCGCCGCCGTACGGGTGATGGCGAGGGTCATGGGCGGTCACGCTGGAGGGCGTGCCGCACCCTTCTCGCCGATCTATCAAAACGTTTTAACAGGAGCGGGACGCTTCGTCGCGCAAGCACGGATTGCCGACGGGGAGCACGGAGGAGCTGTTCCCCTGGGCGTTGTGCGCGAGGGCGGACCGCCGTGGCGGCACTCTGATCAGGCGATTGCGGTAGGGTCTGGCCATCCGGCGATAAGACGTTTTAATAAATCGAGGCCCGAGCGGGTCCGAGGAGGGCCGAGAAGGACAGTGGGGACCGTCAGCATCCGGGAGGTCGCCGCCCGCGCCGGCGTGTCCCCCGGGACCATCTCGAACGTGCTCAACCGGCCGGAGCGCGTGGCGCCGGAGACCCGCGAGCGCGTCATGCGCGCCATCCGGGAGCTGGGCTTCGTCCGGCACGGCTCGGCCTCGACGCTGCGCGCCGGGCAGAGCCGGACCATCGGCCTGTCGGTCATCGACATCGGCAACCCCTTCTTCACCGACGTCGCCGCCGGCGTCGAGGAGGCGGCCAGCGAGCTCGGCTACGCGGTGATCCTCGGAAACTCGGCCGGCTCGCGGGACAAGGAGGAGCGCAACCTCCTCGTGCTCGCCGAGCAGCGCGTGCGCGGCGTGCTGATCACCCCGTCGGACGAGGACCCTTCCCGGCTCGACGCGCTGCGCGACCGGGGCATCAGCGTCGTCCTCGTCGACCACCCCGCGCACCGGCCGGACCAGTGCTCGGTGGCCGTGAACGACATCGCCGGCGGCCAGATGGCCGCCTCCCACCTGCTGTCCCTCGGCGCGCGCCGGATCGGCTACGTCACCGGCCCGCGCTCGATCCGGCAGTGCGTCGATCGGCGGCAGGGCGCCGAGCACGCCGTGGCCGCCGCCGGCCTGGACCCCGAAGCGGTGATCGAGGACGTCGAGGTGCCCTCGATGACGGCGCGGGCGGGGCAGCAGGCCGCCGCGTCGCTGCTGGAGTCGGGCCTGCCCGACGCGGTCTTCTGCGCCAACGACCTGCTCGCCGTGGGGTTCCTGCGCGCGCTGCTGCAGGCGGGGGTGCGCGTCCCGCGCGACGTCGCGCTCATCGGTTACGACGACATCGACTTCGCCGCGGCCTCGGCCGTGTCGCTCAGCTCGGTCCGCCAGCCCACGCACCGGCTCGGCCGGATCGCGACCGAACTGCTCCTCGACGAGTGCGACCACCCCGACACCCATGTGCACCAGCAGGTCATGTTCCAGCCTGAACTCGTCGTCCGCGAGTCGACCGCGGGCGGGGCGCGGCCGGAGGAGCGGGAGAGCCCGTGAGCGTCCACGCGGCCGTCGACGAACCGGCGGTCGCCCGAGATGACGGCTGCCCGCGCGGGGCCGGCCCGAGCCGGCACCACCAGGCCGGGGCCATGCCCCAGTGTTCGGTAGCCGATGGCGGTGCCGTCGCGTGAGGTCGCGTGCCCGATGGCGATGGTGGAGGTGGGCGCGGGTGGGTTGGTCATGGTGTGCCCCCTTCGGAGGTGATCGGTACGGAGGGTGCCCGCCACCGTCGCGGGTGCCACCTTGCGGCCGGGGCTCGCCCTCGCGGATCTCGGTTGGAGGTCAGGGAAGCGGCCTGGCGGGTGGTGCCGCACATCCGAAGCACGGCGGAGCGGTTGAACGAGATCGGCCTCCCCACCCGATGATGCAGGGCATGGCGCATCTCGTCGATGGGCCCCGTTCGGCATCTCCGTTCTGGATCCCCGTGCCGCGGGCCTGGACGGTCCGGGCCAGGGAAGGCGGCCGGCCGTCCAGTGCCGCCCGCGTTCGCGCGATTCTTACTGGCAGTCCCGGTCGGCCGGCTCGGCGGGTTCGTTCAGGCGGCGCTTGTAGTAGGCCCAGGGAGAGTCGAAGTCGGACGGGACGATGAGTTCCCACCCCTGCTCCTCCATGAGGCGCCGGCGGCGGCGCGAGGGCCACCACAGTCGCCGGTGCTCCCACTTGTGGGGCGATGCCTCGACGAGGTGGAAGAGGTAGCCGTAGTCGACGGCATGCCATCCGCGGAGGCCCTCCCTCTCCAACGCCTCCATCTCGTTGAAGGCGTGCAGTGGCGTGAGCATCCTGTGGGTGGGGGTGTCGCCCGGGACGGAGCCCTTGCGGTCGGCGGCCGAGGTGCCGAAACGCTGCTGGGCGGCCTGGCGGCTGATGCCCAGCAGCCGTCCGAGTGTCTCCCAGCTGTGCCCGGCGGTGCGGGCGCCGGTGATCGACTGGCGCAGCAGCCTGCTGGTCTCCTGCGCGGCGACGCTGGACGCGGCGACCATGAGCAGGTGGGCGTCCGGGTCATTGTCGAGCCCCTTGCGCCCCTGCTCGCACGCGGCCAGCATGGCTTCGGCGACGGCCTCCCGGATGGCGCTCGCCTGATCGTCGGTGAGGTGGCTCCCGGACACGCTCACCGCCGGTCTCCCTCATCGTCGGCGGTGGGAGGGAGCGGCTCCAGTTCCTCCAGGCGGGCGGCGTCGGCGCCGGACACGACCCCGTTGCGCCCGGCGGAGACCGCCGTCGCCACCCCCACGACGAAGACCGCGAACCCGGCGACGACGAAGAGCAGCAACGGCACCCAGCTGTCGAGCGCGGCCTGCGCGATGAGCAGGATCCCCGTCAGCGGAAGCAGGAGGGTGATGGCCAGTAGCCCGGGAAGGGGGGCACGAAAGGCGGGGCGATTCATGGTGTCAATGATTCATTGACACCATCCCTATGTCAAGAATTCATTGACACCGCCGCATGCGCGCGCCCGGGCGGGGTCGTCTGGTGGATCTCCCGGGCGCCCGCTTCGCACCCGCGATGGGGCCTGGAGATCGTCGTGTCCAGATAGCGGTGCCGCTGCTCGGCCTTCCGGGCCGCGTACGCCTTGGCGAGCCGCGGGTAGTCCTTCGGCTCACCGGCGACACGGCCGTCAGATGGGGTCGAGATAATTGATCGTGTCCAGGCCCGGCCAGTCCCGGGTCGCTGTGCCGAAGTCCTGGAAGACGATCCATTCGCTTCTGTTCCCGAGCCAGTCACTGGTCGTGAACACTCCTGTGAGGGTGCCGGCCGCCTGCACCCAGGCGGAGTCGTTGGTCAGGGAGAAGACGGGAGCCCCGCTGTCGCCGCCACTCCAGGGCACCTGCTTCGCGGTGGTGACGTTCTGGGACCTGCGCTTCGCCGCGATCAGATCGGTCCAGCAGGAATCTTCGCCGCACAGCTTGGTGTATTCGCCGTCGGCCACCGTGTAACCGCAGTTCGCCCCTCTCATGGCGCCGGAGTAGCACAGTGACTGCCCTGGGAAGGTCCAGCCCCACCCGACCACCGGCTTGGTGAAATCGCTGACGCCGGGGATGCCGTCCCATATGCGGCTCTGGGCGTCGGTCGGGATGAGCAGCAGGTCGTGTTCGGCGTGCTTGTTGGACGCCTGACCGATGACTGTGCCGCCGCCGTCCGTGAAGGTGTCCCCGACCGAGCCGCAGTGACCTGCCGTGAGCAGATACTTGACCGAGCCGATGTGGGTACCGAACCCCGCTGTGCAATCGTAAACGGACGTGCCGGACGGGCCGCACAAGCCTCGGCCTCCAGAGGTGTGGTTGCGAATGGCGGCGCCCCCGGACCATGGGGAGCCGTCGTCGCAGCGGCTGGTGGCGCGCACCGGCTCGTGCTCGACCACGGCTACCGGCACACCGGTCTCCGGGATCGGTCCGAGGCGTGCCTGCCCTGGACGGACCGCCACTTCCAGGCCGCTGCCGTCGAACAATGTCTTGACCGCGTGGATCCGGCCACCATGGTCGACCCCGGCCGCAACGCCACAGCCGGTCCGCGGCGGAACGCAGTTCCGCCCTGGAGTACGCTGCGGGCTTGATCTCCACAGGGGCGCCGGCCTGGCGCGCGAGCGCAGTCACGGCGGGTGGGGGAGTGCCTTTCCACCACAGGAGCACGTGGTCGCCGACGAGCTCCATTCCCGCGTATCCCGCGTCGGCCCGGGCCTCGGCAAGAGTGCGGATCTTCGACCCCGCCCGGACCAGCGGCTCCTGCCACAGCATGGCCGCCTGGTCCTCGGCGGACAGGTACGCGGTCGACTGCGGCATCGGCGTGGGGGGAGCTTGGGCGGCGGCCGCGCGGCTTCCGGCCCCGAGGGAGGCGACGAGGAGCATCGCGCTTATCACCAGGGGCAGATGAGGTCTCAAGAGTTGTCCCTCCTGGAGAGTGGGAATCGTCGATTCGGTTCGCGACCTCGCTTCAGTACAGGAGGATCGCGCCGAAGGGTGGCCTCAGCCGTGCCGGCCGGCCTGTGGCCATCGGTCGGCGGCGAACACGGCATCCCAGGAGAAGGGAACCTGTTCACGACGGGTCCTCCCCTCCCGCTGTCTCCCGGTCGCCGGGAGATCATGTGACGAGGGGTGAGCCTAAACAGCGGCCTTGCGAGCCGCTGGAAACGTCCGGTCTCGTATCCGTCTGGACGTGTCCGGGTTCTTCACCTACGCCCCCAAGGCCGATGGGAACGTCCGATGCGTCACTCGTGGGTGTCCCAGTTCGGCGCCATGTCACGGGCGTACTTGATGTCGTCGTTGCTCGTACCCGCGGCCACCATCGGCCAGACCATCGCGTCCTGGTGGACGACGAAGTCGACCACGACCGGCACGTCGTTGATCTCCATGGCCTTGCGGATCGTCGCGTCCACGTCCTCGGGACGCTCACACCGAAGGCCGACACAACCGTACGCCTCGGCGAGCTTCACGAAGTCGGGAATCCGCTTCACCCGCTGCAGGTCGGTGTTGGAGTACCGCTCGTTGTACAGCAGCGTCTGCCACTGGCGGACCATGCCGAGGTTGCCGTTGTTGATGACGGCGACCTTGATCGGAACACCCTCGATCGCGCAGGTGGCCAGCTCCTGGTTGGTCATCTGGAAGCAGCCGTCGCCGTCGATCGCCCACACGGTGGACTCGGGCCGCCCCGTCTTGGCGCCCATAGCGGCCGGGACCGAAAAGCCCATCGTGCCCGCCCCGCCGGAGTTGATGAACGTGCCCGGCTTCTCATACCTGATGAACTGCGCGGCCCACATCTGGTGCTGCCCGACGCCGGCGGTGTAGATCGCCTCTGGGCCGACGATCGCGCTGAGCCGCTCGATGACGTACTGCGGGGCGAGCGAGCCGTCGGCGTACTCCTCATACCCCAACGGGTAGGTCTCCTTGTAGCTGTTGAGGATCTTCCACCACTCGGTGTAGTCACCCTTGCGGCCCTCGGTATGCTCCGCCCGCACCGCTGTGATCAGGTCGCCGATCACCTCACGGCAGTCGCCCACGATCGGCACGTCGGCGTGGCGGTTCTTGGAGATCTCCGCCGGGTCGATGTCGGCGTGGATCACCTTGGCGTTCGGGGCGAAGCTGGACAGCTCCCCGGTCACTCGCTCGTCGAACCGGGTGCCGAGCGCGATGAGCAGGTCGCTCCGCTGAATTGCTCCGACGGCCGACACGCTGCCGTGCATCCCGGGCATGCCCATGTGCTGGGGGAGGCTGTCGGGGAAGGTGCCGCGCGCCATCAGGGTGGTGACCACCGGGATGTCGGTCAGCTCGGCCAGCTCCAGCAGCTCGCCGGCGGCCCGGGCCTTGTGCACGCCGCCGCCGACGTAGAACACCGGGCGCCTGGCCTCGCTCATCAGCCGGGCGGCCTCACAGATCTGCTTCGAGTGCGGGCGGCTCACCGGGCGGTAGCCGGGCAGCTGCATGACCGGCGGCCAGGAGAAGGTGGTCGTCGCCTGCAGGGCGTCCTTGGCGATGTCCACCAGGACCGGCCCCGGGCGGCCGGTGGCGGCGATGTGGAACGCCTCGGCGATCGTCCGGGGGATGTCGGCGGCCTCGGTGACCAGGAAGTTATGCTTGGTGATCGGCACCGTGATGCCGGAGATGTCCGCCTCCTGGAAGGCGTCGGTCCCGATCAGCGGAGTGGAGACCTGGCCGGTGATCGCGACGATCGGCACCGAGTCCATGTAGGCGTCCGCGATGGGCGTGACCAGGTTCGTCGCCCCTGGGCCGCTGGTGGCCATGCACACGCCGACCTTGCCGGTCGCCTGGGCGTATCCCTCGGCCGCGTGGCCGGCACCCTGCTCATGCCGTACAAGCACGTGCCGCACCTTGGTCGAGTCGTAGAGGGGATCGTAGGCGGGAAGAATGGCGCCGCCCGGGATCCCGAACACCGTGTCGACCCCGACGTGCTCCAGCGCTCTCACCAGGGCCTGGGCACCTGTCATTTTCTCGGTCATCGGCTCATTCCTTGTGGCTGAAACGTGTTCGGCAGTGTCTGGTGGCATAAAAAATGCCCCGTCCGCTGGGCGGAGCCGGGGCGCGCGTGGGACCGAGGACTTCGTCAGGCTGCGCGCCTGCGAAGTACTACGAGGATCCCAGCGATGTGCACGACCTCGCCGTAGGGGATGCCGGTGATCTCGAAGTCCCGGGGTGTGGAATCGCGTGCGTATCGCGGCGCCGATCCGGCCCGTCTCACCCTTCCCCGTCGTCCTTGCGAGCTACTTGCGACGGTCCGTGGATGATCAGCGACCTGGCCGCCTGGATCGCGTAGGCGGGCGGAGGGTGTTCGGGGTGAGGCCGGGAAGGCGGAGAAGACGAAGATGACCCTCCGGCACGCGGTGTCAGACCCGGCCACGGAGGTCCGGGTCTGACACCTTCCTCACGCCCCACTACGCGTGCGGCCGGCAGACCGCGCACCCGCTTGGCGCTCGCCCTCTGATGACCGGCCTGCGAACGGTCCGCTCTGAAGACTTCAAGGAGATCGCAAGGTCTCACACGCAGTGTTGGGATGTCCTGTCCGCTCGATAAGGAGCACCTATGCGAATGCTGAGGCATCTGTACGTGATGGCGATGGTCCTGGCCGTTCCCGTCTTCTCTGTGATGGTGGGCGAGACGGTGCAGAGCCTGCGCGTCGCCAACCATTGTGAGCCGCTCGGCGACGCCTGAGCGACTCGGTTCCCCTATCCGGAGCCGGCTGCCGTGACCATCGGGTGAGGAGCGTCGGCGCCGGCCTGGCGGGCGCCGACGCGCGCGGGTCACGACTCGATTCAGAGACCCTTCCACCTCGGCCTGCCCGCTGCCTGGTCCCTGATCACCAGGCTCAGCAGGGCTGGTGCCGCAGCAAAGAGCCTTTGCCCCTGTCGACAGCCACAGGATTCTCCACCGTCGGCGCCACCCCCGCGGCCCGCACACCCTCGACGCCCTGCGCGACGCGGGCGTGAGACCCTGCTGGCCTGACCACCATCCCCGCACGAAAGTCGACCCTCGTGAGCAACGCGCCACACCCCCTCCTGGTCCTCGTGGCCGGCCCCTACCGCTCAGGCACCGGCGACGACCCCGCCAAGCTGCACGCCAACGTGCGGGCCATGAACGACACCGCGCTCGTCCTCTTCCGCGCAGGGCATCTGCCCGTCACCGGTGAAGCCCTCGCACTGCCGCTCCTGGAGACTGCCGGCAGCACCGGTCCGGGCGACCCCCTCTTCCAGGAGATCTTCCACCCCATCGCCGAGCGGCTGCTCACTCGCTGCGACGCGGTCCTGCGCATCGGCGGCCCCTCCGAGGGCGCGGACCGGATGGTCGCCCAGGCCCGCGCCCAGGGCAAGGACGTCTACACCAGCCTCGCCGAGATCCCGGCCGCCCGGTGACCGCGGGCATCGACACCCCCGACCGCCGCGGACGCACCGGACTGGATCAGCACGGCCACGACCTGACCGGCAACCCGCGGGTGCGCATTCGCGAGGTGGAGGTGCTCTCCTGCGACTGGTACATCCTGCGCAAGACCACCTTCGACTACCAGCACACCGACGGCCACTGGTCCCGCGAGCAACGCGAGACCTACGACCGCGGCGACGGCGCGACCATCCTGCTCTACAACACCGAGCGCCAAACCGTCCTGCTCACCCGCCAGTTCCGACTTCCCGCCTACGTCAACGGACACCCGGACGGCATGCTGATCGAGACCGCCGCCGGGCTCCTGGACGGCGACAGCCCACAGGAGGCGATCCGCCGGGAGGCCGCCGAGGAGACAGGACACGACATCGGCACGCCCGAGCACGTCTTCGACGCCTACATGAGCCCCGGCTCGGTCACCGAACGCCTGCACTTCTACGCCGCCCCCTACGACGCACCGGCCCCCGCGCCTGCGCACGGCCTCGCCGCCGAGGGGGAGGACATCACCACCATGGAACTCCCCTTCACCCAGGCGCTCACAATGATCCGCAGCGGTGCTGTCACCGACGCCAAGACCATCATGCTGCTCCAGTGGGCCGCCCTCCACGGCCCCTTCCGGCCCCTGGCCAGAACGACCTGACGCGGCGTCAGGCGATGTTCGCCCTGTTGGCTACCTCCGTAGGCGTTCGTGGGCGGCGTGTTTGTTTCCGTCAGCGACGTAGCTGCGGGATCAGGGTCTATCCACCCAACGGCTCTGTCGCAGAAGATTCAGACCGTACCGCCGGCCCAGGCCGTCCCGAGTGGGGTGCGGCCTGAGCCGGCTCCAGGTCACGTCGGCGGAGTCGTCCCACCCGTATCGCCGTCGGTTGAGTTCACCTCTTCAACGCGAGTGGCGCGGCGCCGGTTTGCGGTAGACATGCGTCTCGAAGTCGACGCTTATCTCGCATTCGGTGCGGAAGTAGTGCTTCTCTGCCTGCCGGAACATGTCTTCGGTCACCTTCTGGGACCGTATGAACGACAGGAGTCCCCACGCATGATGCCGCTCAAGGAGGATCTCGTCCTCCTTGACGGCAGGTTCGGAGCATCCGGTGTTGCGGACCGTCGTGGTGAACCGGTGCTCCAGGGCGAAGCCGAACTCCTCGGCGCGCCGCGGAAGGTCGGTGAGAATCGTGCGGTCACCGGGGTAGTGGTGAGCATGCGCGTCGACCGCCCGGCGAATGACGCCCGGCCCGCGGAAGCTGCCATCGTTCACGTCGACCACGTACAGCAGTCCGCCTGGTTTCAGGACCCGCCAGATCTCGAGCAGGGCCAGGTCGGGATTGCGAAGGTGGATGAACAGAAAGCTCGCTGTGACCACGTCGTGGGAGGCGTCCGGCTCGCCGGTGGCGTAGGCGCTGCCGCATCGCACGGCCAGCTCGGGGTGGGCAGACCGGGCTCTGGCGAGCAGCTGGAGCGAGGGCTCGACGCCTCCGACGCGATACCCGGAGAACGGGGCCTCCTTCGCGAGGGCCGCGAGGTGGTCGCCGGGTCCCGTGCCGATGTCGAGCAGCGATGCCGGGGGGCTGGGGAAGGGCGTCGCCTCCAGTCGGGGCCGTTGCTCGGCGATCATCAACCGGCTCTGCGCCCTGAGGCGGGGCAACTCGTCCTCCAGCGCCATCGGCTCCAGGTAGACGTTCTCAGCCTCCAGGAGACTTCTCGCCAGTAGGGGATCACGCTCGCCGTGGGCGAGGAAGCGGACGAGTGACGGGACCGGTATCCGGGGGGCGTTGTCCGGTGTTCTCCGGGCCAGGGACCTGTGCGTGATGTAGAACTCCTCCATCGCAGCCCGGCCTTCGGTCGTCATGACTGTGACGGCCTCGCCGCCGCTCGAGACGTCGGCGTGCCTGACGAAGCCGCGTCGGGCGTACCGCTCGGCGAGTCCACGGTGTGCGCCACGGAGAGTGAGGAACAGACGGTCCGGCCGGAGCGATTCACACACCTGAAGCATCATCGAGGTGCCGAGTTGCTCGGTGAGGAGGGCGCCGCGATGCGTGGCCGACTCCACCCTCTTACCGATCTGCACGCTCAGCCCGTCCACCTCCGGCAGGCCCAGGTCGGCCAGCTCGGGCGCTCCGGGCTCGTACATGTAGGCGGCCACCGCTCCGACGATCTCGTCACCGGAAAAGGCGCAGAGATGAAGGCCGGCAGGATCCTTGGCGTGGTGCACCATGTCCTCGCCGAAGTCCTGTTCTGCCATGAACACGCGCCGCCGGAGGTCGGTAATCCTGTCGCCGGCTTCATGCCATTCGACCCACCGCGCTTGAATGCCTTCGCCACTGTGCATCGATTCAGACCCCCTGCAGATCCGGATGGGATGCCGCGAGGCTGCCTGATTGCCCATGTGACCGAAATGTGGCCGCTTGTAGAATTCAGGTGGATTGTCCTACGTGTGCAGGATGCTCACCGGTGAGCCGCCTACGCGACCGACCCGTAGGAAGCCGCGATGAGCGCTGACCTGGTCGGGCGTTGGCCGTCAACTGTGCACCAGGACATCGTGGTGACCGATTTGGATCATGTAGGTATGCGTTCCAGCGACGTACAGGTTGTATACGGTGGCGGAGCGGGTCACACGCCGGACAGCCATGACGACCAAGCCGCTGCTGAGTCGGTGGCCAGGGCGCAGCTCAGTGGCGGGTGTCCAGCCCTGGCCTTGCACCCAGAACAGGTGGCCGGCGGTGGCTGTGACCATGACACCGTCGGCGGTGATCTCGACGAGGTCCTTGACGCCGGTGCCCCTGATCGGGGCAAGGACCGGCTGTGCGCCGTCGCGGCCGGCCACCCGGTCGCCGCCGCGCAGCTCCCCGATGGGGCGGTGCCTGCCGTCGGCCCCCAGTACGAGGGTGTTTGGGGCGAAGCTGTTTCCTGTCCCTCCTACGTCGCAGTTGCCTGATGGGCAGCGGGGAGCCCGTGCCGCAAGATGCGGCGCGGGGCGTTCAGCTCCAGTGGCCTGGGTGCTTGCTCCTGTCGCGCTCGATGCCCCGGCGAGCAGCAGTGCGGCGACCATCGCAGCCGCCGCATGTCCCCGTGTCGAAGTCGGTCTCATTGTTCCCCCTCAGCGTTCTGGTGTTCGATGGCGGCGGCTCCCAGGTCTGTGGACCTGATCGGACTCACGCCAGGTCCACGCGACAGGTCCTGGTAGCCGCCTTGTCCCGCAGCCCTTATCCCGATCTGGCCTGGACGAGGGCCACGAGGCGTTTTATCTCGGGATGCCTGGGGTCGAGAGTGAGGCGCTTGATGCGCAGAGCGTCCCGGTAACGCCGTCCCGCCTCCTCGGACCGGCCCTGGAGATCGTCCAGGTACGCCAGGTTCACCTGGCATACCGCCACCTCGTAGTGATCGGCTCCCAAGCGGTCACGGAAGATTTCCATGGCTCGAAGCAGTGCGTCTTCAGCCTCGGCGTGCCTGCCCTGGTCCGCGAGCACCGCGCCGAGCACGGCCAGATCCGCCGCGACGTGGTCGTGAATGGGGCCGAACAGCCGTTGCCGGATCTCGACCGCGGCCCGCGCGTGGGCTTCCCCGTTGGGATCTCTTCGGGCATGCGCGAGCCCCGCGAGATTGTGCAGGGCGTCCGCGCGCATGGAGTGGTCACCCCCGTGCCGTTCCAGGCCGGCCAGTGCTTCCCGGTAGTACGACTCCGCCTGGTCGTACCGGCCGGTCTCCTTACACAGCACGCCCAGGGCCAGCCGCACGGTCGCGCCCCGCTCGTGGTCCTCCTCGCGCACCAGCTCGAACGCGCGACGCAGGTGCGCCTCGGCGGTGGCGTATCGGGCCTGCCTTCGCTCCACGTCGCCCATCCGGACCAGCGCGTCGGCGAGCGGTCCGTCTCGCTCCGGGCCGGGAGGCGCCGGGGCCAGCAGCTCCATCGTTCTCCGGGCGCAATCGTGCGCCTCCGGGTACCGCGTGAGTCCGTGCCAGAGCGACGCCAGGTCGACCAGCAGCGTCGCATGCCCAGAAAGATCCACCTGGCGTGCGGCCTCACTCGCCAGCCGCGCCCACCGCTCGCTCTCAGCGTGCCACCCGCGCCCACGGCAGTAGACACCCCGCAGCAGGCGCCGCCGGATAAGTCTGATCCGCCGGCGGCGGATGAGCCGCCTAATCATCACCGGGGAGCGGCCCGCGGTGGTTGTCCCAGCGGATGCCCTCCGCCACGTCGGTCGGCAGCACGAAGAAGCCGGGCAAAGCCATGGCGAGGGCCAGTGTGGATACAGGCCTCAGCTTTCGCATGTGTTGCCTCCTTCTGGCAGCGGGTGTCGTCGATGCCGGGATCGAGAAGCACGCGGATGTGCGACCACCTCGATGCCGAAGCGATTCGTCAACGCCACGCCCGTCGACGGTCGTCCGCGGACCCCGTGGCAAGGCGCGCCCTTCGGGTTCCCCCGGCGTGTTGACGTGCCTGCGCCGGTCAGCTTGGCCATGTGCCTTGCAATCCGCTTGAGGTGGCTTGTCGGGAAGCACAGTGGGGCGGTTCCCGCAAGCTCCACGCGATCACATGTCGGCCGCAAGTCGTCCGCGTACCTTCGGCGCAGGTTGAGTTTCCGGACACCATCCGCGATGTGCGGCCCTATCAGGGCCGGTCGTCCCCACGGATGTGCGGAAGCACCGACCGGAAGCTGCACGAGGGTGGCTGTCCCTGTTCCGCGCGAACGTCGCGGAAGGCAACGACAGCATGGGTTGAAGGACGTGAGTGAGTCCATGGACAAGGTTGAGCGCCCCGAGGGGGATCGTTTCCTGCTCCAGGATGTCGCCAGGGCGGCACTGATCCGGGTGGCCGGGCAGGAGGCGGCGACAGCGAACGCCGTCGCGGGGAGCGGGGCAGAAAGTTCCGAGTGCCCGGTGTCTCCGGGGTCGGCGGACATCGCCGGCTGGGAAGTCCGCCCCGGCACGCCGTGGACCTATGTGACCCCGGTGGGCTCCACCACGCGGCCACAGGGCTGGAAGCTGCACGTCTCGGCGACGCCGCTTTCGGCTCCTCTCGTGCTGGCGAGGGTGGTCGAGGTGCTGGGCCGCCACCAGTGCGCCTTCAAGTTCGCCTCCAACCTGCAGGAACTGGTGGGCCTCATCTCCCGGGAGACCGATCGCGGATCGGTCGGCAAGTTCGTCACGGTGTACCCGCCGGACGACGAGACCGCCGTAGTGATCGCCGAGGAACTGCACTCGGCCACCTACGCCCTGTCCGGGCCCCCGATCCTGTCCGATCGCGCCTATCGCCCGGGAAGCCTGGTGCACTACCGCTACGGGGTGTTCTCCGCCCCGAGCGAGCTGGGAAACGACGGCACCTATGACTCTCGGCTGACCGCGCCCGACGGCACCAAGGAGTTCGACCGGCGCGACGCGTGGTATTCACCTCCGGCGTGGGCGGCGTGTCCCTTCGAGTCGGGGCAGGCGCCGCCGAAGGCGACCCGTCCGGAGCAGGTGCTGCTCGGTGACCGGTTCATGGTGCGCAAGGCGATCCGGCACAGCGCGAAGGGCGGTGTGTTCCGGGCCGAGGACCGGCTCGAGGGCGGAGAGGTGGTCATCAAACAGGCCCGCCCCCATCTCGGCGCGTCCATCGACGGACGCGACATGCGTGACCTGCTCCGTCACGAAGCACGCATGCTCGATCTGTTCGCGCCGCTGGGCGTCACGGCACGCAATGTGGCCCTCTTCGAGCAGGACGACAACCTGTTCCTGGCGCAGGAACTCCTGCCCGGCATCGCGCTGAGCAGTTGGGTCGGCGATCGCCATCGCGCCGATTCCGATGCGGCGTGGTTCGGGATCGTCCTGCGCCTGTCCAGAAGCCTGGTGGCTCTCGTCTCCACTGTGCACGGCCAGGGGTACGTGCTGCGCGATCTGACGCCGAACAACGTCATGATCACTCCCGAGCTCGAGTGCCGGCTGATCGACCTGGAGTTGGCCTCCGTTCCCGGTGCGGTCGTCCAGCGGAACTTCACCCCGGGTTATGCGGCGCCCGAGCAGCGCGCCTCCGCCATCCACTCGCCCGCACCCGGAGCCGCCGTCGACCTGTACGCGCTGGGCGCGACGTTGTACCACCTGTCCACCGCGTCCGCGCCGCTGCTGCTGGACGACGAGCCCCTCGGGGCGCGGTCGCGTGATGCGCGGCTGGCCACGCTGGTCAGCGTCGCCACCGCCGGTGACCCCGTGGCGACCGCGATGGCGCCCCTGCTGCTCGGTCTGATGGCGGAGGACCCCGAGGAACGGTGGGATCTGAAGCGGGTGGAGGAGTTCTTGGACGAGTTGTCCGCCCGCAGCGTGCCGTCCGTCGTTTCAGCTGGGGTGCCGGAGGTCTACGGCCTGGGCCTATCCGAACAGGATCGCCTCATCGAGGACGGCATCGCCTACATGCTGCAGGCGATGTCGGCGGATGCGCTCGCGGATCCCAGGCCGCGAGGCACTCTATGGCCCGCCCGCGGGTATGGTGCGGCGGCTGATCCGTGTGCCGTCCAGTACGGCTCGGCGGGGGTGCTCAACCTGCTCGCCGCGATTCTGCGGACGGACTCCGGCGAGGTGCTCCCTGCGGAGGCGCGGGCCGATGCCGGCACGGTCCTGCGGGAGGCGGCGGCCTGGACGACGCGTCGCCTCGTGGGTGAGCACCGGCCCTCCCCGGGCCTGTACTTCGGCCGGGCCGGGATCGCGTGGGGCCTGTTCGAGGCGGGGCGCTCGCTGGGCGACGAGGCGTTGAACGCCACGGGGACCGAGATGGCGCTGGCCCTGCCGGTCAGCTGGCCGAACCCGGACGTGTGCCACGGCCTCGCCGGCACAGGGCTCGCGTTGCTGCACTTCTGGCGTGCGACCGGAGACGCCCGTTTCGGTGACCGCGCCCGCGAATGCGCTGATGCCCTGCTGAAGGCGGCGCAGCATGCTGCCGGTGCGGTGCTGTGGCCTGTTCCCGCCGACTTCGACTCCTCGCTGGCAGGTGTCGTGCACTACGGCTTCGCCCACGGAGTCGCGGGGATCGCGACGTTCCTGCTGGCCGTCGGCGCCGCGCTGGATCGCGCGGACTGTCTGGAGACCGCCATGGCGGCAGGGGAGACGCTGCTGGCCGCGGCCGAGTACCGGGGCGGGACGGCCTGGTGGCCGGAGACTCCCGACGGTGGCGGAATGATGCCTCACTGGTGCAGTGGGTCGTCGGGGGTGGGCACGTTCCTCGTCCGCCTGCACGCGGCCGGCGGCGATCCGCGGTTCCGGGAGGCTGCCGAGAGCGCAGCCGCCTCCGTTTACGCACGGCGCCTGGTCTCGGGCACCTCCGCCTGCCACGGTCTGGCCGGTGACGGGCAGTTCCTGCTCGACCTGGCCGATTTCCTGGGCGAACCGGGCTACCGCGCGCAAGCCGAGGAGCTGGCCGGGGTCCTGTGGAGCCGCGCCGTCGTCCGCGACGGGTCGCTGGTGGTGCCAGACGAGAACGGGATGGCGGTAACCGTCGGCTGGAACGCCGGACTGGCGGGCATCCTGGGCTTCCTGCACCGACTCCGCCACGGCGGGCCGCGTCCATGGATGGCCGACGCCAAGCGCGACTCGCTTGCCAGGGTGGCGGTCCGATGAGCTCGATCGTCACCGCCGAGAGGAAGAACGATCTGCGGGACGTCACGCGCATCAACTTCCGTTTCTCGGGGCAGGGCCGGTATGCCGCCTGCCTCACCCGGCTCGGCCGCGACCGTCTCACCGCGGAGCTGTGGGATCTCGCCGACGCGCGCCCGCTGCCGCGGCTGGTGCGAACCCGAGCCGGTGAGACCTCGCTGACCATGCCGGTGCCCACCGACGTGGGCGCGCTGCTGCTGTGCCGCTTCGGGCTCGGCGAGCACCGCTTGTCCCTGGTCGCGCCATCGCCGTACGCCGGCGAGGACGCCGAAGAACATGAACTGGGCGTCCTTCGCGGCAACGGGGTCAGATTCGTCGTCGGCACGGCCGGGGGAGCAGCGGCTCTGGCGTTCGAAGCCTGCGCTGACGGGCGCACCACGGTGTGGCGCCTCTCCGGGCGGGCAGAGCAGCCCGAGCCGATCGCCGAGTTCCCCTACCTCGTGAAGGGCGGCGTCTGGCTGGACGAGGCCGGTCGCCACCTCGCCTTGACCACGGTGAAGCCGGCCTCGGGCACCGTGGTCCTGGACACCTCGCGCGGCAGCCTCGCCCCGCCGGCCCGGCTGGCGCGTGACGAGCATCTGCTGTTGGCAGCGCCCGGCGCAGGTTCGCTGATCACCGTCGCGCAATGCGATGGCGCTTATCGCCTGGGTGTTCGCCACAGGGACGCGGAGGGACCCGCTTGCTTCCCCGACCGGCTGAATGCGATCGAGGGCGCGGTGACACCGTTGGCGCTGGACCCGATGGGACGACGCCTTGCCCTCATGGTGACCCGCCGGACCCGCGCCCACCTCCTCCTGCACGACCTGGTGCACGACACCGTGACGGAGGCCGATCTCCCGCCCGGAATGCTGTACCCGGCCGCCCACTGGAGCACCGCCGGCCTGCATGTGATCCACACTGCCCCTGACAGCCCGCCCGCTTTCGTCAGGGTGCCGGAGCCCTCCGTGCCACCCGTCCCCGCAGGCGACGTCGGCAGCGGAGTCCGTGGGGAGCCGGCTCGCGTCCGGTCTTATCAAGGTGCGGCGGGTTCGATCGAGGCGATCGTGTACGGCACCCCGGAAACCAGTCCCCAGGTTGTCCTCGCGCTGCACGGCGGTCCCGAGTCCGCCTGGCAGTTCGCCTACGACCCGCTTTTTCAGCGCCTCGCCGCCGCCGGCATCGCCGTGGTCGCCCCCAACCAGCGCGGCAGCACGGGGTATGGCGCCGCTCACCGTGACGCCATCCGCGACGCGTGGGGCGGACCCGACCTCGCCGACATCCTGCACCTGGGCCGTGCCCTGGCCGCTGCCCGCGGGCCTGAAAGACCGCGCCCGATGCTCTACGGGGTCAGCTACGGCGCATTCCTCGCACTGCTGGCGGCCGCCGCCGAGACGGACCTGTGGTCCCGCGCTGCGGTCGTCGCGCCCTTCCTGTCGGGGCAGGCGCTGTCACAGGACGGATCGGCCGCGGTACGCGCCCTGCTGGACCGGCTCGGCGGACGCGCCGAGCTCGCCGATGACGCGCTCGGCTCCCGCGACCTGCTCCGGTTGGCTGACCGAATACGCCTGCCGCTCCTCATCGTGCACGGCCAGGAGGACCCGATCATCCCGGTCACCCATTCGCGACGGCTGTACGACCGGCTACGCGAATCAGGCAGACGTGTGGGCGCCGAGGTGACCTATCTGGAGGTACCCGGTGGCGGCCACGATCCGCTGCACGAGACGTCGGACGGCGCGGTTCTCGACCGTATCGTCCGCTTCTTCGACAGCGGGTCGTCCGGCGGTCTCTGACCGGATGCCCGCGTCCCACGCACGCTTTCGCGAACCGTGGACGCCACAAGCTCGGTCGGTACTCCTGCGCGTTCCACCCGCACGTCAGCGCGGTGGTCGTTCAGGCCCGGCCGCAGAGGGGTCTCCCGCACAAGGCGGGTGACCCAGACAGCACCATCGAGAAAGGAAAGATCATGCAGCTCGACATCACCACCCTGGACATGCTTCCGGTTGAGGAGGAGGTCAGCCTCGCGCCGTGCAGGCTCACCTGCGGGGCCACCTGCGTCGACGACTGGGCGCGGACTTCGGGTACCACTGGCGGACCCACCTGGTAGAACATCTGGCGCTCTGCGTACGGCATGAGCATCAGATAGATCCCTAAGCGGGGGCCCGGGGCAGATGCCCCGGGCCCTCCACGGAGAGGCGGCAGACTCGCCGCCACCTCGCCATTCACCGTAAGCAGCCGCCCTGCGGCAGCGGATGAACCAGGCCGCGAGCACAGCGACCACGGAGACGTCCCAGAGGGAGACGATGTCAGATCAGTCGTCTGGCGAGTCACGACAGCAGACGAGATACAAGCAGGCCGACAGTCTTGTCGCGGCCACCGTACGGCGGGCATGGGCGCCGCTGGCCGTGGCGGCGATGTCCAGCCTCGTGGCTTCGGCCGCCGCGCTGGCCCTGCCGGCCGTGCTCGCCGCCGCCGTCGACGGCGTTCTCGCCGGCAGGGGAGCGCAGGCCGCCTGGCAGCTCGGGCTCGTCCTGGCGGCCATGGTGTGCGCCGACCTCATGGGGGCACTGGCGGGGGCGGCCTCCACCGCGTCCGCCACGTCGGCCCTGCGTCTGCGGTTCACCATCCACGTCCTGGCGCTCGGAGCCACCGGGGCCCGGACCCATCCCGTCGGCGAACTGGTCAACCGCCTGGTGAACAACACCGCCACCGTTGCTTCCGTCCCGCTGACGCTGCTCTCCATGGCGACAGGGTTCATCGCCTCGGCCGGGGGCGTCGTCGCGCTGCTGATGACCGACTGGCGGGCGGGTGCCGTCTTCCTGGTCGTCGTGCCCGTCGCGTCGATCATCATGCGCCTGTTCGTGAACCGCCTCTCCGGGTTGTACGGCGCCTACCAGGAGGCGCAGGGGCGTCTGGCCGACCGCCTCACCGACGCCCTGGCCGGCATCCGAACGGTGCGCGCCTCGGGCACCGTCGACCGCGAGATCACCCGGGTTCTCGTACCTCTCGCGGACCTGTCCAGTGCCGGGCACGGGCTGTGGCGCGCTCAAGCGCGCGGCGTATGGCAGCTCACTCTTCTGCTGCCGCTGGTGGAGGTGCTGGTCCTCGCCGTGGCCGGGCTCGGTCTCGTGGACGGGCGCCTGCAGCCGGGACAGCTGCTGTCCGTGGCCGGCTACACCGCCCTCGGTCTGGGCTTCGTCGGTCAGTTCGACGGGCTGATGGGGCTGGCCAACTCCCGCGCCGCGGCACAGCGGGTGGCGGAGGTGCTGGCCCTGCCGTCCCCGGCTCCTGGCACCCGCCCGCTGCCCGCCGGTCCCGGGGCTCTGGCCTTCCGCGGCGTCACTGTCACCCACGAGGGCACGCCGCTCCTGGACAGCATCGACCTGGACATCCCCGCCGGAGCGCTGACCGCCCTCGTCGGACGTTCCGGCGCGGGCAAGACCACGCTGGCCCTGCTGGCCGGACGGCTGATGGACCCCGATCGGGGAACGGTGCTGCTCGACGGGCAGGACATCGCCGTCGTCCACCCGGGCGGGCTGCGCGGCGCGGTCGCCTACGCCTTCGAACGCCCCATGCTCCTCGGCGGCGACCTCGCCTCGGCCATCACCTACGGCAATCCAGAGCTCAACGGCGATGCCGTCCGGCGGGCCGCGCACGCCGTGCACGTCGACGAGGTCATACGCCGCCTCCCACACGGCTACCGGACACCCGCCGACACCGCGCCACTGTCCGGAGGGGAACTGCAGCGCCTGGGCTTGGCACGCGCGCTGGTCCGGCACGCCCGCCTGACCATTCTGGACGACGCCACATCAAGCCTCGACACGGTGACCGAGGCGAAGGTGATCCGCACGCTGGTGGAGGGCATGCGCGGGCTCACCCGGCTCGTCGTCGCCCATCGCGCCACCACCGCCGCCCGCGCCGACCTCGTCGTCTGGCTCGACAACGGCCAGATCAGAGCCCAGGGCTCCCACCAGGCGCTATGGCGCGACCCGGCCTACCGCGCCCTCTTCGCGTCCGACACCGAACCGATCAGCGGCGATTCGTCAGGGGAGGACAGCTCATGCCCAGCCCGACTTTGACCCGCCCACGGCGTGAGGCGCATGGTGGGCCCGCCCCGGCGAAGTCCCCGGCACAGGACCCGTCCATCGCCAACGGACGCAGGCTACTGCTCACGCTGCTGGGCCGTCGCAGGCGTCCACTCGTCATGGCGATGGCCTGGTCCCTCGTCGAAGCCGGTCCGGTGTGGCTGTCCGGGCTGTTCATCGCCGCCGCCATCGATCACGGCTTCCTGGCCGGGAGCCCGGGTACGGGCCTGGCCTGGCTCGCCCTCCTGGGGCTCGCGATGCTGGTCAAAGCCGTGGCCACCCGCCTGATGTTCCCGCACCTGGCCGCCGTCGTGGAGCCGCTGCGCGACGACCTCGTGCACGCCGTGGTCGCCGCCACCATCACCCGCGCCGCCGGCGCCGCCGAACCCCCCGACACCGCCGCCGTCACTCGTCTCACGGAGCAGGTGGACACGCTGCGCAACCTGGTGTCCGCGCTGCTGCGAAGCAGTCGCGCGCTGGGCATCTCCCTGATCGCCGCGCTCGGGGGGCTGCTGGCCCTCTCGCCTCTGGCCGCGGCCATCGCCGCCGGACCCGTGCTCGTGGCGCTGGTCGTGTTCACCAGGCTGCTGCGTGTGCTCGTGGTCCGTCAGCGCGAGCAGGTCATCGCCGACGAGGCGCTCACCGCCGAGGCCACCCCGATCCTCGCGGGGCTGCGCGACGTCGCCGCCTGCGGAGCGGAGACCCAGGCGTACGCGACCGTGGAGGCGGCGGTCACCGCTCAGACGACGGCCACCCGGGCGCTGGCGCGAGCGGCTCTGGGCCGGCGGTTCGTCGTCGCGCTCGGCGCACACGTTCCGCTGCTGGGGCTGCTGGTCGCCGCGCGGCCGCTGATCCAGGACGGCCGGCTCAGCGCCGGAGAGGTCGTGGGAGCCGTCACCTATCTGGCCACCGGTCTGGATCCCGCCCTGCGATCGCTGACCGGCATGGTGGGCGGATGGGGCGTGGCGCTCGCCGTGACGCTGCGCCGGATCGCCGAGACGATCACCGTACCCGCCGTCTCCGTCTCGCCCGGCGGGTCGTTCTCCCCGAGCGGTCATGAGCTGCGGGCGGAACGGCTGAGCTTCGCCTACGCGCCGCAGGCGACACCCGTCGTACGCGACCTCGACCTGACGATCGACGAAGGCGATCACCTGGCCGTGGTGGGCCCCAGCGGCATCGGTAAGTCCACGCTGTCCATGCTGCTCACCGGGCTGCGGCAGCCCAGCGGAGGCGAGATACGGCTCGGCGGCGTCCCTCTCACGTCGATCGCCGGACACGAGCTGCGGATCACGATGGCGCTCGTACCCCAGGAGGCGTACGTGTTCACCGGGACGGTCAGGGAGAACCTCGCCTACCTCTGCCCGGGCGATATCGGGGACGTGAGGTTGCGTGAGGCGGCGGAGAAGGTCGGGGCCGGGCCGCTCGTCGACCGGCTCGGCGGTCTGGACGCGGTGATCGACGAGCCGTCCACGCTGTCGGCCGGGGAAAGGCAGCTCATCGCCCTGGCCCGCACCTACGCCTCCCCGGCCCGTCTGGTCGTCCTGGACGAAGCGACCTGCCACCTGGACCCGGCGGCGGAGGCGAGGGCCGAGCTGGCGTTCGCCGCCAGGCCCGGCACTCTCATCGTGATCGCGCACCGGATCAGCTCCGCACGACGAGCGCGGCGGATTGTGCTGATGGACGGCACCACGGTGCTCACCGGATCTCATCGTGACCTGATGACCCGGTCGCCTCTGTACGCCGACATGGTCGGTCTGTGGCAGCGGCACGACTGCGGCAGGATGTGAGGATGGCGGCCGATCAGCCGTGGGCGGGGCTTCACGATGACCTGCTGGCGGCGAAGACACTGGTGTACGACCCGAGTGGCTTTCTTTGCTCACAGCCGGTGCCCGAACCGGAGAGTGCCGAGTACGCAGCTCACGGGATCACGATCGACGGGTTGTCGGTCAGGTTCCGCGTGGCCAAGACCACTCCGACGAAGGTCGGCCAGTTCGTCACCGTGTGGCAGCGATCCGCAGAAGGCCCGATCCGACCCTTCGACGCCGATGAAGGGATTGATCTCTTCGTCATCAGCAGCCGCGACAGTGGACACTTCGGACAGTTCGTGTTCCCGCGAGAAGTGCTGTGCGAGCGCGGCATCGTGTCCCGGGACGGCTCCGGCGGGAAGCGAGGCTTCCGCGTCTACCCGCCGTGGGTGACCACGAGCAATCGTCAGGCACGCAGCACTCAGGCATGGCAGGTGGACTACTTCCTGTGTTTCACGGAGGACAGGTCTGTCGACATGGCGCGTGCCCACGCTCTCTACCACCCGTAGGTGTGGGATTCGCCCTTGTCGCGGGGGGCAAAAGGGAGCGGCCCGTAAGGACAGGATGGGCAGAACGCCGGAGGGCCGGCGCCCGCCGAGCGCCGGCCCGGTAGGTGACCGGCGCCCGAGGACCGCCGATGGATCAGCGCCGTTCCAGGCCGTCCCCTGACTCCCTCAGATGCGTGAGCGCGACAGAGGCGAGATCCCCGATCGTGCGGCGCTGAAGGAAGATCGCCGCAGGCAGGGTGACGCCGAGGTCGGCCGCGATCCGATTGCGGAGCTGGACCGCCATCAGGGAGTCGAGGCCCAGGCGGTGTGGGCGCTGCGCCGTGTCGACCCGCTCGGAGGGAAGCTGGACGATGGCCGCTACCTGCGCGCACAGGTAAGCCGTGACGAGCAGTTCCGCTTCCTGCGCGTCGCGGTCGGCGAGCATGGCCGGCGTCAGGTCCGGCGGCGGGGCCTCGCCCGCGGAGTCCGCGGAGTTCGTCGCTTCGCCGTCCACCAGCTCGCGCAGAAGTGATGACGTGCGCAGGGCGGGGAAGTACCGCGTCCAAACGGCGGGGGCGAACGACATCACCGACGCCTGGGCCGGCGGGTCGGCAAGCAGGCGGCCGAGGACCGCGAAGCCCTCCGCGGGGGTGAAGCCGGCGAAGCCGCGTTCGTCCAGCCGGAGGTCCTTGCCCGCCTTGGCGGCCTGTCCCGTGTCGGTCCACTGTCCCCAGTTGACGCTCAGGGCGGGTAGGCCGTTGGCGCGCCGGTAGTACGCGAGCCCGTCCTGGTAGGCATTGGCGGCGGAGTAGTTCCCCTGCCCGGGTGACCCGATCACCGAGGCCGCCGAGGAGTACATCAGGAAGAAGTCGAGAGGGAGGCGGCGGGTGAGCTCGTGCAGGTGCCACGACCCGTCGACCTTGGGAGGCATGGGCGCGAAGAATCGCTCGCGGTCCAGCTGTGCCAGCGTTCCGTCGTCGAGGACGACGGCGGAGTTGACGACACCGCGGAGCGGCGGCATGCGCCGGGCGAGGTCCTCCAGGAGGTCGGCCACCTCGGTGCGGGAGGCTATGTCCGCCTTCGCGAAGTGGACCTCCGCACCGACAGATCGCATCGCGGCGATCCGGTCGGTCGCGCCCGCCGGAGCGCCGCTGCGGCCTACCAGCACCAGGTGCCGTGCGCCGTGCTGGACGAGCCATTCGGCGGTGAGCAGTCCGACCCCGCCGAAGCCTCCGGTGATCAGGTACGTCGCGTCTGACCGTACGGGGACGGGGCGTGCGGCGGGGAGCGGCCGGCGCCGGAGCCGGGCGGCGTACCTGTGGCCGGTTCGCAGCGCGACCTCGGTTTCGGTCCCGTCGTTTTCGATCTCCGCCCGGAGGGCACGAAGGGTGGCGGCGTCGGGGTCCGCAGGAAGGTCGATCATCGAGCAGCGCAGTTCGGGATGCTCGTAGGGGATCACGCGGCCGATGCCCCATGTGGCGGTCTCCACGGGGTCGACATCATCGATGCCCTCAGGATCCTGGGCGGCGGTGGTGACGAGCCAGAGGCGGGGAGCGCCGCTCGGCTCGCCGGCCGTCAGCGCGTGGACCAGGGCCAGAACGTCGTGGCAGCCCTCCAGGACCTCCGATCCGGTCTCCTGTTCCGCGGCTCCCGCGGTGGACAGGCGCACGACCGCTCTCGGGGGCCATGCCCCTCGTGCCGTCTGCTCCTTGACCAGGATCTCCCAGCTCTCGGCGGAGGCGAGATCGAGCGTGCAGCGGTCGGGGCCGAGCCGGCGATAGCCGGTGCCGGGCTGTACCAGCAGCGGCTCGCCACCTTCGGCCGCGAGAACGGCGCACAGTTCGGAGCCGAGTGGGGAGTCGGCCACCACCAGCCAGGACGCTCGTTCGAGCGCGGGCATGGGC
Organism: Microtetraspora sp. AC03309; assembly: GCF_020826795.1. Lineage (NCBI taxonomy): Bacteria > Bacillati > Actinomycetota > Actinomycetes > Streptosporangiales > Streptosporangiaceae > Microtetraspora > Microtetraspora sp. AC03309. The sequence goes on from NZ_JADDIL010000044.1 coordinate 69,895, forward strand.
TCGGCGTGCGGTTCCAACTCGACCCACTCGACGCCGTACAGCAGGCGGCGCGCCCTGTGCTCGACCATCTCGGGCGGCTCGCTGACCAGCCGCCTGAGCTGGAATCCCTCGATGGAGGCCAGCAGGCGGCCCGTGTCGTCGCCGATCAGCACATCGAACTCCACGACATCGGGTCCGACCACCGTGGCGGACCGGACAGCGGTCGACCACAGGAGCCTGTCGGCCTCAGGGCGGGCGTGCACCCTGCAACGCCCGGTGCGTACCGGCAGGTAGGTGTCGCTCGCCCCCGCGCTGTCGCTGTTGCTCTCGGCGTCGCCGTCGCTGTCGCCGAGCAGGGACATCACCGGCTGGAGGGCCGAGTCGAGCAGCGCCGGGTGGAAAAGGTAGCGCCGCAGCCCGGGGGCGATGCTGTCGTCGACTTTCAGCTCGGCGGCCACCGCCCCCTTAGTGCGATGAAGCGCGACCACCGACTGGAAGGGCCCGGTCTGCTGGATGCCCCGGCGGCGCAGCGCGGCGTAGTGCTCGGCCACATCGACTCTGTCCGGGTAACCGGCCAGTTGGGGGAGGCCGATCCGCTCGTCCCGCGTGTCCGCTCGACAGGGCCGCAGCGACGCCGTGGCGATCCGCATCCACTCGGCGCTTTCGCCGCCGGTCGCGTCGGCCGCGTGACATGTCCAGCGGCGGCTCCCGTCGTCCCCGGCGGAGTCGAGGCGCGCCTGCAGGCGCTGGGGCGTTCCCGGAGTCAGGAACAGCGCGCGTTCGAGGTGGAGGTCCGTCACCTCGAACCGGTCGCCGTACGCCTCCTGCCCGGCGCCCAGGGCGAGCTCGTGGTAGCCCGTGCCCGACAGCATCGGCATGTCGTGGACCCGGTGGTGACCGAGGTACGGCAACCGTTCGAGGTCGACGGAGAAGTCCCACACCAGGGTGTCGCCGGGCGCCAGGGTGAGTGCCCTGCCGATGATCGGGTGGCCTCCGGTGTCGCTCGCTGCCCCGCCGCGTGCCGTCGCCCGGTCGACTGTCTTCCAGTACCGCGTGTGCTGCCAGGGGTAGGAGGGAAGGGCCACGCCCGCTGTCCCGCCGGGCTGTAGCCGGGAGAAGTCGACGACCCGGCCGCTGACGTACAGCTCGGCCGCCGCGTCCAGCAGGGCGGTCCGACCTGGGGTGTCACGGGCGAGCACGGTGACCACGATCCCGCTTGCGCCTGCGTGCCGCAGGTTTTGCTGCACGGCCCGCGCGAGCAGGGGATTGGGGCTGAACTCCACGAAAGTGTCGAACCCCGCATCCGCCAGGTACTGGACGGCGTCCGCGAACAACACCGGCTCGCGAAGGTTGTCCGCCCAGTACGCCGCGTCCATCTCCGGCCCGGCGATGAAGCGGCCGGTGAGCGTGGAGCACAGCGGGATATCGCCCTGCCGGGGACGGAGAGGGGCGAGGAGCTTGAGGAGCGGCTCGCGGAGCGGGTCCATCTGCGGGCTGTGTGAGGCGAAGTCGACCTGCACCCGGCGCCCGAAGATCCCTTCCGCGTCCAGGTCGTGCAGGATCGGGTCGATCTCCTCCGGCTCGCCGGCGATGACGCAGGAGGTGGGGGCGTTGATCACCGCCAGGACCGCCGTGCCGCCCCGCTCGGCGAGCAGGGCCTTCACCCGCTCGGCCGGCAGTTCGACCGCTGCCATCGCGCCGTGGCCGGTGGTGTCCAGGACGAGGCGGCTGCGGCCGCAGATGATCCTCGCGGCGTCGTCGAGGTCGAGAACTCCGGCCACGTGGGCCGCCGCCACCTCGCCCATCGAGTGCCCGATGACGGCGTCGGGTTCGAAGCCCCACGAGCGCCACAGGCGGGCGAGCGCCACCTGGACGGCGAAGATCGTCGGCTGTGCGACGTCGATCTCGGCGAGGCGGGAGGTCTCGGGGTCCGCGCTGAGCTCAGCGGTGAGCGACCAGTCGACATAGGAACGCATCACCTTCTCGCAGTCGGCGATCGCTGCGGCGAAGACGGGCTCCTCGTCGAGAAGGTCGCGGCCCATGCCGAGCCACTGCGCACCATGGCCCGGGAAAACCCAGACGGTCCGGTGGGCCCCCTGGAGATCGTCCAGTTCGCCGGTGTAGACGCCCTCCGCGTGGCCGTTCCGGGCGAAAGCGGCAAGCGTGGCCGCGGCATCCTCGCTCGTGCTCGCGACGACGGCCAGCCGCCGGTCGTGGTGGCTGCGCCGTACGCCTGCGGCACGGACGACCCCGTCCAGCGGTGAGGTGCCGAGCAGGTCGCGGTAGCGCTCCGCGAGCGCGGTGAGGGCGCCCGGGGTGCGCGCCGAGATCGGCAGCAGCATCGGACGCTCGCCGTCTCCGCGACTCTCGTCCGGCTGGGCGGGCGGAGGCGGCTCCTCGACGACGATGTGCACGTTCGTGCCGGTGATGCCGAAGCTGCTGACTCCGGCCCTGCGTGGCTGTGCTCCCTGCGGCCAGGGTTGTCCCCGATCGCACACGCGTACCCCGATCTCGTCCCAGGGGATGGAGGGGTTGGGCGAGGTGAAGTTGAGGCTGGCCGGAAGCCATCCCCGCTGCACGCACAGCACGGTTTTGATCAGCCCGGTGACCCCGGCGGCGCCCTCGGTGTGGCCGAGGTTGGTCTTCACCGAACCCACCAGGAGCGGGCGGTCCGCGGGGCGCCCCTGCCCGAGCACCCCGTCCAGCGCGGCGATCTCCACCGGGTCGCCGACGCTGGTGCCGGTGCCGTGGGCCTCCACGTACGCCACGCTGGCCGGGTCCACCCCGGCGTCGCGGTAGGCCGCCCGCAGCGCCGCCTGCTGTCCGGGGACCTGGGGAGCCATGAAGCTGTCCGAGTACCCGTCGTTGCTGGCGGCGGCTCCGCGGATCAGGGCATGGATCCTGTCCCCGTCGGCCAGCGCCCGAGAGAGGGTCTTGAGCACGACGATGCCCACGCCCTCGCTGCGGACGTAGCCGTCGGCGCGGGCGTCGAAGGTCTTGCACTGGCCGTCCAGGGCCATCATGGCGCCCTGGGAGAACCCGATGCCGTGGTCGGGGGTGAGGATGGCGTTGACGCCCCCGGCGAAGGCCACGTCGCAGGAGCCCGCCCGCAGCGACTGGACGGCGAGCTGTACGGCGACCAGGGAGGAGGAGCAGGCGGCGTCGAGCGCCACGCTCATCCCGGTGAGGTTCAGGGCGTGGGAGACGCGTCCGGCGTTGCCGCCTCGAGTGCTTCCGGCGACCGTGTGCACGTCGAGCTCTTCGAGCACTCCGGACTGCCGGTCCCAATAGTCGCTGGTGATGACCCCCATGAAGACCGCGCCGGTCAGTTCAGGCGTCCGTTCCAGTACCAGGCCGGCGTCCTCGAACGCCTCCCAGGCCACCTCCATCACCACGCGGTGCTGGGGGTCCATCGCGGCGGCCTCGCGAGGGGAGATGCCGAAGAACTCCGCGTCGAACTCGTCGATGCCGGAGACGAAACCGCCGTACTTGGAGGCGATCTTGCCGGGGACGCCGGACGCAGGGTGATAGACCTCCTCGACCGGGAACCGGTCGGAGGGGATCTCGGAGACGGCGTTCTCGCCACGGCACAGCAACTCCCACAATTCCTCGGGGGAGCGGGCGCCGGGTAGGCGGCAGGCCATCCCCACCACGGCGATCGGTTCTGGTGCGGTCCGGGGAGTGTCGGTCGTGCTCATGCCGAAGTCCTCTGTCGCTGGTTGTGCGAAAGGCTGGAACACGCCGCGCAGCGAGCTCATCGGGCGCGGCGCGACGTCATGGTCGCCGTGCGGACGGAACCGTCCGCACGGCAACCGATCCACCGGTTCTCACCATGCGTCCGGTCCTTGCCGTTGACTTGAAAGGCATTGCGGCCGGCTTGAGGGCGTTCCGGCCATCAGCCTGACCGGCGACGAGTGGGTCGGACCGCACCGTTGGGCCTCGCCTGCCGTTCGGTACCTGCCGGGGAGACGCCAGGTTTTTCGCAATGTCGGCCTGCATGGTGATCCCAGGCCGGGCTGGGATGACGTGCTTGCCCCGCACCGGCCCCAGTGATCGAAGCCGACAAGTGGAGAGGCGCGAGCATGGGGAAGACACTCAAGGGCAAGGTGGCACTGGTCACCGGCGGTTCCCGCGGCATCGGTGCCGCGACCGCACGCGCGCTCGCCGAGCAGGGCGCGGATGTCGCCATCAGCTTCGTGGCCTCGGCCGAGAAGGCGGAGGCTGTCGTGGAGGACCTCGTCGGCATGGGCGTGCGCGCCAGGGCCCACAAGGCCGACCAGGGGAGTCCGGAGGAGGTCACTGGCCTGGTCGACGCGGTGGTAGAGCACTTCGGGCGGCTCGACATCCTGGTCAACAACGCGGCGATCTGGGTTGTGGGCGCGATCGACGCGCCCGACGCGGACATCGAGGCGTTCTCCCGCCAGTACGCGGTGAACTTCAGTGGAGTCGTGGCGGGGATCCGGGCGGCCGCCAGGGTGATGGAAGAGGGCGGCCGCATCATCTCGGTCGGCTCGGGGACGGGCACGCGGGTGGGCTGGCCGGGGCTGGCCGACTACGTCGCCACCAAGACCGGTGTCATCGGCTACTCCAAGGGGGCGGCACGAGACCTCGCACCGCGAGGCATCACGGTCAACGTCGTCCAGGCCGGCTGCGTCGACACCGATATGAACCCGGCCGACAGCGAGCTGGCGCCCACGTTCCTCGCCTCGGTGCCTCTTGGTCGTTACGCGCGGCCCGAGGAGATCGCCGCGGCGATCGTCTTCCTCGCCGGTCCCGGCGGCTCCTACATCACCGGCACCGTCCTGAACGTGGACGGGGGCTACAACGCCTGACGGCGGCCGCCGCTTACGCCCGCGCCATGTGTCCAGCGAAGGACAGCGAATCACCCGTACGGCGGACGACTCGGCCGACGGCTCCGGCATACAGTCCCTGGCTGTTGGGGCCGCAAGGCCGAGGTCACTCCAGCGACGAAGATCTTGCAGGTCGTGGACGTGCCGTCGTGTGCACGAGAGGCGTCCGGCGCGACGGCTTCGTTCCCTGGGCCGACCGACAGGGAGTGCGGGTGGAGTTCCGGGTCCTCGGTCCGTTGGAGGTCTACGACGGCGACGGCAGGCCTGTCGAAGTGGGCGGGCCGCGTCAGCGCGCTGTGCTGGCCCGGCTCCTCGTCGCCGGAGGGCAGCTCGTCGCAGTGGACACGCTGATCGATGATCTCTATAAGGACGCGCCTCCGGCCACTGCGCTGGCGACGGTGCAGTCGTATGTGTCGCATTTGCGGCGGGCGATCGAGCGTGATCGGCCGGCGCGGTCTCGGCCGAAGGTGTTGGTGGGGCGGCCGCCGGGGTATGTGCTGGCGGCTGTGAGTGTGGATGCGGTGCGGTTCACGGATCTGGTGAAGCGGTCGGAGTTCTTGCCGGCGGGGGAGGCTTTGGCGTCGGTGGAGGAGGCGCTGGGGTTGTGGCGGGGGGTGCCGTACGGCGAGTTCTGTGATGAGACGTGGGCGATCACGGAGGTCAGTCGGCTGCGGGAGTTGCGGTTGGTGGCGGTGGAGCGGCGTGCGCAGGCGTTGCTTGATCTGGGTCGGCCGCTGGCGGTGATCGCGGATCTGGAGGTCGAGACGGGGGCGGATCCGTTGCGGGAGCGGTTGTGGTGCTTGCTGGCGCTGGCGTTGTACCGCACCGGCCGCCAAGCAGACGCGCTCACCGTGTTGCGCAAAGCCGGAGACATCCTCGTGAACCAGCACGGTCTGGACCCCGGGCGGGAGCTGCGGGAGCTGGAGAACGACATCCTGCGGCAGGCCGAGTCGCTGGGGCCGGTCAGCTCTCCCGTGCTGCTCGCTCCTCCGGAGGTCTCTTCGCCTCAGGCCCAGATGGTGCGAGAGCGGCCGTCGGCGGAGCCGCTGGGATGGACCGTCCCCTCGGCGCTTGGGCGGG